>NZ_MUYZ01000118.1:0-18088 GCF_003013775.1 Micromonospora sp. MH33 | reverse complement strand
CCACGTGACACGCGTCGCACCGGCGGCGCGGGCCCGGCCGGCCCGGGCGGCCGAGGCGCCGATCTTCCGGGAGATGGAGGCGGTCTGGTTCCGCTCGCACGGCGAGGACGAGACCACGATCTTCACGCGCCCCCGGTTCGACGAGGAGCCGGCGCCGGCCCCGGCGCAGGCCGCCGCCTCGGCGCAGCCGGCCGGCGCCTCCCCGCCGCCGCTGCCGACCCGCACCCCGGGCGCCGACGCCGACGCCGCCGGCGATCGACCCGGAGGCCTGGCGGACGGCCGCCGACGAGGGCTGGTCGCGGGCCAGCAAGGCCGCGGAGCCCGCCAACGCCGGCACGACCCGTTCCGGCCTGCCCAAGCGGGTGCCGCAGGCCCAGCTCGTGCCTGGCGGCATCGAGCCGAAGGGCAGCCGGGCCAGCACCCGGCGCACCCCGGACGAAGTACGCGGCCTGCTGTCGGCCTACCACCGCGGTGTGCAGCGGGGTCGGACGGCCGGCGCGGACCTGAACAGCACCTCGACCAAGGAGACGAACCGATGAACAGGCCAGCGGCCATGCAGGACATGGGTTGGCTGCTCACCAACTTCGCCGACAGCGTGGCGGGCATCGCCCACGTGGTGGCGGTGTCCGCGGACGGGCTGCTGCTCGCCTCCTCCCGCGATCTGCCGGGGGACCGGGCCGACCAGCTCGCCGCGATCACCTCCGGCGTGGTGAGCCTGACCGAGGGCGCCGCCCGGATGTTCAGCGCCGGCGGGGTGCTCCAGACCGTCATCGAGATGGACAGTGGATATCTCTTCCTCATGTCCATCAGCGACGGCTCGTCGATGGCCGTGCTGGCCGCGCGGAGCTGCGACGTCGGCCAGGTGGGCTACGAGATGGCACTGCTGGTGGAACGGGTCGGCCAGGCACTGGTCCCGCTGCCGAGGGACGCCGTCCGGCCCTGACCGGCCGTCGGGTGACTTGGCCGGGAGCCCGTCCGGCTCCGTACGAGGGGAGGTGATCGCGAGATGGAACCACGACGAGACCCGCGTGGCGCGCTGGTGCGACCGTACGCGGTCACCCGTGGCCGCACCGAGCCGTTGCAGAACATCGCGCTCGAGGCGGTGCTGTCGTGCACGCCCACCCAGTCGGCCGAGGCGCGGTTCGCCGGGCACGACAAGTACCGCATCGCCTCGGTCTGCGAGGGCCGGGCACAGTCGCTGGCGGAGATCGCCGCGTACACCCGGATGCCGCTGGGCGTCACCCGGGTGCTGGTCGCCGACATGGTGGCCGAGGGCCTGCTGACGCTACACACTGCCGCTCCCGCGACGGGGTTCGCGGCGCGGATGAACCTGCTTGGAAGGGTGCTAAGTGGACTTCGCGAACTATGACCCCGCCGGGGCGAGCCGCAGCCGGGAGATCATCTCCGCGAAGATCGTCATCGCGGGCGGCTTCGGGGTGGGCAAGACCACCCTGGTGGGCGCGATCTCCGAGATCCAGC
Organism: Micromonospora sp. MH33; assembly: GCF_003013775.1. Lineage (NCBI taxonomy): Bacteria > Bacillati > Actinomycetota > Actinomycetes > Micromonosporales > Micromonosporaceae > Micromonospora > Micromonospora sp. MH33. The sequence continues at coordinate 16,609 of NZ_MUYZ01000118.1, read as the reverse complement.
CGCTGACCACCGAGGCGCTGATGACCGCGGCGGGTGTCGGCATCGACGACCCGTCGAAGGTGCCCGGCAAGGAGACCACCACGGTCGCCATGGACTTCGGCCGGATCACCATGGCCGAGGACCTGATCCTCTACCTCTTCGGCACGCCGGGCCAGACCCGCTTCTGGTTCATGTGGGACGAGATCATCCGGGGAGCGGTGGGCGCGGCCGTGCTGGTGGACACCCGCCGGATCACCGACGCCTTCGCGCCGCTGGACTACTTCGAGAACCGCAACCTGCCGTACGTGGTGGCGCTGAACCGGTTCGACGACGCGCCGCACTACGAGCTGGAGGAGATCCGCGAGGCGCTGGCCATCTCGCCGGACGTGCCGCTGGTGATGTGCGACGCGCGGCGGCGCGACTCGGTCAAGCAGGTGCTGGTGACCGTGGTCGAGCACGCCATGCTCCGGCTCCAGGCCGAGCACGGCTTCGCGGCCCCGGTCGGGTGACGGCCGGCCGGCGGCGGGTCAGTCGACCCGCAGCCGGTAGCCGCGCTTGACCACGGTCTGCACCACGCGGGGGGCGTCGAGCCCGACCCGCAGGCGGGCGACCGCCATCTCCACCGCGTGCTCGTCCGCGCCCCGGGGCAGGGTACGCAGCAGGGCGGTGCGGGACAGCACCTTCCCCGGCGCGGCCGCGAGCGCCCGCAGCACCGCCATCGGGGCCGGCGCGAGCGGGCGCAGCTCACCGTCCACCACGGCGGCGTGGCCGCGCAGGGTCAGCAGGTGGCCGCCGGCCTTCACGGTCACCGTCCGGCGGGGCAGCTCGTCGACGATGGTCCGGACCAGGGCGCCGAGCCGGGCCCGGTTCGGGGCGCTCACCGGTACCCCCCGCCGCACCAGGGGCTCGGCGGTGACCGCACCGACGCAGCTGGCCAGCACGTCCCCGCGCAGGGCCGCCAGCACCGTCTCGGTCCGGTCCCCGGCCGCCCGCAGCAGCGCCTCGGCCGCCGGGGCGGAGGTGAACGTCACCGCGTCGACCATCCGCCCGGCGACCAGGTCGATCAGCCGGTGCAGCGGCGCCGGGTCGGTGGGCGGCGCCCAGCGGTAGACCGGCACCTCGATCACCGTGGCCCCGGCCGCCTCCAGCGCCTCGGTGCACTCCGGCTGCCGCTCGCCGTGCAGTTGCAGCGCGATGACCTGGCCGGCCACCCCGCGCCGGACCAGGTGCTCGACCACCTCGTCGCAGCTCTCCGAGGCGGGGGACCAGTGCTCGCGCAGCCCGGCCGCCCGGATCGCCCCGGTCGCCTTGGGACCGCGGGCCACCACGTACGACCGGGCCAGCACGCCGCGCAACGGCTCGGCCAGCCCCCAGCCCTCGGCCGCCTCCAGCCAGCCGCGCATCCCGATGCCGGTGTTCGCCATGAGCACGTCCGGCGGGCGCTCCAGGCACGTCCGGGTGGCCTCGCGCAGGTCGGTGTCGTCGGCCAGCGGCACGATCCGCAGCGCCGGGGCGAGCACCACCCGCGCACCCCGCCGCTGGAGCAGCGCGGCCAGCTCGTCGCGCCGCCGGTCCGCGGTGACCCCGATGGTGAAGCCGGCCAGTTCCTCCCGCATCACTCCTCCTGTCGCAACCGCACCTCGACCAGGCCGTCCCGGCAGCGCACCTCGTGCCGCCGCAGCGCCACGCCAGGGAGGTCCAGGCACCGCCCGGTGGTCAGGTCGTAGACCTGCTTGTGCAGCGGGGAGGCGAGCGTCGGCAGGCCGCCGCGGCTGCCCACGATGCCCCGGGACATCACCTGCGCGCCGCCGACCGGGTCGAGGTTGTCGACCGCGTACAGCTCGCCGCCGGTGTGGAAGAGGGCCACCTGCACCCCGTCGACCAGGGCGGCCACGCCCCGGTCCGGGTCCAGCCGGTCGAGCGGGCAGACCGCCGTCCAGGCCAGCATCGTCGGGGCGCTCATCGCCGTACCTCCGGAAGGCCCAGCGCGACCGGCTGGCGGCGACCGTCGGCGCCCGGCGGGGCGCCGCGGGCGGGCACCGGTTGGCCGCGCTCCACCGCGAAGCTGATGGACGGGTCGGGCACGTCGGGGGCATTGACGAAGGAGGTGAAGCGGCGCAGCCGCTCCGGGTCCTCCAGCACGTCCCGCCACTCGTCGGAGTACCCGGCGACGTGCCGGGCCATGGCCGCGTCGAGTTCGGCGCAGAGCCCGAGCGAGTCGTCCACGAGCACCGACCGGAGGTGGTCGAGACCGCCGTCCATCGCCTCGATCCAGGCGGCGGTGCGCTGCAACCGGTCGGCGGTGCGGATGTAGAACATCAGGAATCTGTCGATCAGCGTAATCAGCGCTTCTGTGCCCAGGTCGGTGGCGAACAGGTCGGCGTGCCGGGGCCGGAACCCGCCGTTGCCGCCGACGTAGAGGTTCCAGCCGGTCTCGGTGGCGATGATGCCGAAGTCCTTGCTGCGGGCCTCGGCGCACTCCCGGGCGCAGCCGGAGACCGCCGACTTGAGCTTGTGCGGGGCGCGCAGCCCCCGGTAGCGCAGTTCCAGCGCGACGGCCAGCCCGACCGAGTCCTGCACCCCGTACCGGCACCAGGTCTCGCCGACGCAGGACTTCACGGTCCGCAGTGCCTTGCCGTACGCGTGGCCGGACTCGAAGCCGGCGTCCACCAGCCGGCGCCAGATCTGCGGGAGCTGCTCGACCCGGGCGCCGAACAGGTCGATCCGCTGCCCGCCGGTGATCTTGGTGTAGAGCCGGAAGTCCCGGGCCACCTCGCCGATCACGATGAGCTTCTCCGGGGTGATCTCGCCGCCGGGGATCCGCGGCACCACCGAGTAGCTGCCGTCGCGCTGCAGGTTGGCCAGGAAGTGGTCGTTGGTGTCCTGGAGGGACGCCTGTTCGCCGTCGAGCACGTGCCCGGTGCCGAGCGAGGCGAGGATCGAGGCCACCACCGGCTTGCAGATGTCGCAGCCGCGCCCGCGCCCGTGCTCGGCGATGAGTTGGGAGAAGGTGCGGATGCCCCGGACCCGGACGATGTCGAAGAGTTCCTGCCGGCCGGCGTCGAAGTGCTCGCAGAGCGCGGTGGACTGCTGCACCCCGGCCGCGTCCAGGAGCTGCTTGAGCATCGGCACGCAGGAGCCGCAGCTCGTCCCGGCCCGGGTGCACGCCTTCAGCGCCGGCACGTCGGTCGCCCCGCCGGCGATGGCCGCGTCCAGGTCGGCCCGGGTCACCGCGTTGCAGGAGCAGACCTGCGCGGCGGCCGGCAGCGCGCCGGCCCCGGCGCCCGCACCGCCCGCCGGGGCCAGCAGCGCCAGCGGGGGAGCGGGCAGTGGCCCGCCGACACTCGCCCGCAGCGTCGGGTACGCGCTCGCGTCGCCCACCAGCACGCCGCCGAGCAGCGTCTTCGCGTCGTCGGACAGGACCAGTTTCGCGTACGCCCGGGTGGCCGGGTCGGTGAAGGTGACGTCGAGGCAGCCCGGGGTGACGCCGTGCGCGTCGCCGAACGAGGCCACGTCCACGCCGAGCAGCTTGAGCTTGGTGGCGGTGTCCGCGCCGGGGAAGGTGGCCGCCCCGCCGAGCAGCCGGTCGGCGACCACCTCGGCGGTCGCGTACCCGGGGGCGACCAGGCCGTGGCAGGTGCCGTCCACGGCGGCGCACTCGCCGACCGCCCAGATCCGCTCGTCCGCCGTCCGGCAGCCCGCGTCGACCAGCACCCCGCCGCGCGGGCCGAGGGGCAGCCCCGCCGCCCGGGCCAGCTCGTCCCGGGGCCGGATGCCGGCGGCCACCACGACCAGGTCCGCCTCGACCGTGCGGCCGTCGGAGAGTTCCAGCGCGCCGACCGTGCCGTCCGGGCCGGGGCGCAGCGCGCTGGTGGCCACCCCGAGGTACGTGGTGACACCCAGTTCCTCGACGTAGCGGCGGAGCATCGCCCCGCCCGCCTCGTCCACCTGCACCGGCATGAGCCGGGGCGCGAACTCGACCACGCTGGTGTCCAGGCCCAGCAGGCGCAGCGCGTTCGCCGCCTCCAGGCCGAGCAGCCCGCCGCCGATCACCGCCCCGGTGCGCCGGCCCTCGGCGTGCGCGCGGATCGCCGCCAGGTCGTCCAGCGTCCGGTAGACGAAGACCCCCGGCAGGTCGGCGCCGGCGATCGGGGGCACGAACGCCGACGAGCCGGTGGCCAGCACCAGCGCGTCGTACGGGTGCTCGCCGGACGGGGTCGTCACCACCCGCCGCGCCCGGTCGACGGTCAGCGCCGGCTCGCCGAGCCGCAGCTCCACCCCGTCGTCGGGGGTGTGCAGGTTCAGCTCCTCGGCGCTCACCCCGTCGAAGAAGGCCGAGAGCCGCACCCGGTCGTACGCCGGCCGCCGCTCCTCGCCGAGCACCGTGACCTGCCAGCGCCGCTCCTGGTCCCGGGCCCGCAACGCCTCGACGAAGCGCTGCCCGACCATGCCGTTGCCGACGACCACCAGCCTGTCGCCGCTCATCGCGTCACCTCCACACGGTCCATCCGCTGAACTTCCCCGGGACGTCCGCTCATCGCGCCGTCACCGGATCCACCTCGGCGAGCCACCCGGCGATGCCGGCCACCGCGTCCCGGCAGCCACCGCACCCGGTGGCCGCCCGGGTCGCCGCGGACAGCTCCGCGGCGGTCCGCGCGCCGGCGCGCCAGCACGCCACCAGGGCGCCCTTGCTCACGTCGTTGCACTGGCACACCGTTGCCGCGTCCGGCATCAGCGCCGGGGACGCGGCGGGCGTGGCCGGGGCGGCGCCGAACGCCCGCCCGAGCAGCAGCGACCGCCGGTCCGCCGGCACCGGTGCGCCGCGGTCGAAGAGCTGCACCACGGTGCCGACCGCCGGGTTGTCGCCGAGCAGGATGGCCCCGGTCAGCCGCTCGTCGCGGATCCGCAGCCGGGCGTACGTGCCCCGGGCCGGGTCGGCGAAGGTCAGCTCCTCGACCGGCCCGCCCCCGTCCGGCGCGCCGGCCGCGTCGCCCATCGCGGCCAGGTCGATGCCGGCCGCCTTGAGCCGGGTCACCACCGGCCGCGGCCGGTAGCGGACCAGCGGGTCGTCTCCGGTCAGCACCTCGGCCACCACCCGGGCCTGCGCCCATGCCGGGGCGACCAGGCCGGTCAGCGTCCCGTCGTGCTGGGCGCAGTCGCCGATGGCCGAGATCCGCCGGTCGCTGGTGCGCATCCGGTCGTCCACCACCACGCCCCGGTCCACGGCCAGCCCGGCCGCCGCGGCCAGCGCGGTGTCCGGGCGTACGCCGCAGGAGAGGACCAGCAGGTCGGCCGCGAGCGAGTCGCCGTCGCCGAGGTCGAGGCGGACACCGTCGGCGTCGGCGGTCACCCCGGTCGCCGTGACGCCCAGCCGGGTGCGCACCCCGAGCCCGGCGAGGGTGCCGGCGAGGACCGCGCCGGCCGGCTGGTCGAGCTGCCGCTCCATCAGGTGCCCGACCGGGTGGACCACCGTCACGGCCAGCCCTCGGGCGGCGAGCCCGCGGGCCGCCTCCAGCCCGAGCAGCCCACCGCCGAGGACCAGGGCGCTGCGGGCGCCCCGGGCGGCGGCGAGGATCCGCCGGCAGTCGTCCAGGGTGCGGAACGGGACCACCCGGTCGGGGAGCGGGTTGAGCCCGGGTAGCGGCGGCACCAGGGCCCGGCTGCCGGTGGCCAGGACCAGGTGGTCGTAGCCGTGCCGGTCGCCGTCGGCGGTGCGTACCTGCCGGGCGGCCCGGTCGATGGCGGTGACCGCGGTGCCGGTGCGCACGTCCGCGCCCTGCCCGGCGACCTCGGCCAGCTCCACGTCCGGCTCGTCGATCTTCCCGGCGAGCAGGGTGGAGAGCATGATCCGGTTGTACGCCCGGTGCGGCTCCGCCCCGAGCACGGTGACCTTCCGGTCCCCGCCCCGCGCGTGCAGTTCGGCGGCGAGGCGGGCGCCCGCCATGCCGTATCCCACGATGACGATTCGCTCGGTCATGCCTTCTCCACCCGGACGGCGCAGATCTTGAACTCGGGCATCCCGGAGACCGGGTCGACGGCGTCGTTGGTCACCGAGTTGGCGCGCGCCGCCCCCGGCCAGTGGAACGGCGCGAAGACGGTGTCCGGCCGGATCGCCGGGCTGAGCCGGGCCGGCGCGCGCAGTTCGCCCCGACGGGAGACCACCCGGACCTCCTCGCCGTCGGCGACGCCGAGCCGGCCGGCCAGGTCGGGGTGCAGCTCCACGAAGCCGCCGGGGGCGGCCCTGTGCAGCGCGGCGATCCGTCGGGTCTGCGCGCCGGACTGGTACTGGGCGAGCACCCGGCCGGTGGTGAAGTGCAGCGGGTAGTCGGCGCAGACCGGCTCGGCGGCCGGCCGGTGGGTCACCGCCCGGAACCGGGCCCGGCCGTCCGGGGTGGGGAACCGGTCGGCGAAGAGCCGCGGGGTGTCCGGCCCGTCCTCGTCCGGGCAGGGCCAGAAGACGCCGGTGTCGGCGTCGATCCGGTCCCAGCTCACCCCGGCGTAGTCGGCCGGCCCGCCGGCCGAGGCGCGGCGCAGTTCGGCGAAGACCGCCGCCGGGTCGGTGGGGAACGCGCCGGGCGCGTCGAGGCGGGCCGCCAGCCCGGCGAGGACGGCCAGGTCGGTGCGGACGCCGGGCGGGGGCTCGCGCAGGGCACGGCGGCGCAGCACCCGACCCTCCAGGTTGGTCATGGTGCCGTCCTCCTCGGCCCACTGGGCGACGGGCAGCACCACGTCGGCCAGCTCGGCGGTCTCCGAGCGCAGGAGGTCGGCCACCACGAGCAGGTCCAGGTCGCGCAGCCGGGACTCGACCCGGGCCGCGCGGGGCGCGGACACCACCGGGTTGGAGCCGAAGACCAGCAGCGCCCGGGGGCCGTGCGCGGTGCCGAGCGAGTCGAGGAGCTGGTAGGCCGGTACGCCGGGCCCGGGCAGCGCGGCGGGGTCGACGCCCCAGACCGCCGCCACGTGCTCCCGGGCCGCCGGGTCGTCGATCCGCCGGTAGCCGGGGAGCTGGTCGGCCTTCTGCCCGTGCTCCCGGCCGCCCTGCCCGTTGCCCTGCCCGGTGAGGCAGCCGTAGCCGGAGCCGGGGCGGCCGGGCAGGCCCAGGGCGAGCGCCAGGTTGATGAACGCGGTGACCGTGTCCACGCCCTTGGCGTGCTGCTCGGCGCCCCGTGCGGTGAGGATGATCGCGCGGTCCACGGTGGCCAGGGCCCGGGCGGTCGCCTCCAGGTCGGCCACCGGCACCCCGGAGAGTCGCTCCACCTCGGCCGGCCAGCAGCCGGCCACGGTCCGCCGGACCTCGTCGAAGCCGGTGGTCCGGTCGGCCACGTACGCCCGGTCCAGCCATCCCTCGGTGAGCGCGATGTGCAGCAGCGCGTTGGCCACCGCCAGGTCGGTGCCGGGCAGCGGTTGCAGGTGCAGGTCCGCCTGGCGGGCGGTGGCGGTGAGCCGCGGGTCGACCACGATCAGCCGGCCGCCCCGCTCGCGCTGGTCGGCGAGGTGGCGCATCAGCGGCGGCATGGTCTCGGCCGGGTTCGCGCCGACCAGCAGCAGGGTGTCCGCCCGGCCGAGGTCGGCGAGGGGGAAGGGGAGCCCCCGGTCGAGGCCGAACGCGCGCATCCCGGCCGCCGCGGCCGAGGACATGCACCACCGTCCGTTGTAGTCGATGTGCCGGGTGCGCAGCGCCACCCGGGCGAACTTGCCGAGCGCGTACGCCTTCTCGTTGGTCAGCCCGCCGCCGCCGAAGACCGCGACGGCGTCCCGCCCGTGCCGCTCCTGGACCGCCCGCAGCCCGGCGGTCACCCGGTCGAGCGCCTCGTCCCAGCTGGCCGGGCGCAGGTCGCCGCCGGGCCGGTCGCGCAGCAGCGGGGTGGTCAGCCGGTCCGGGTGGTCGAGCAGGTCCGCGGCGGTCCAGCCCTTCTGGCAGAGGCCGCCCCGGTTGGTGGGGAAGTCCCGGGGCGCGACCTCGATCCGCTCCCCGGCCTCCCGCAGCACCATGCCGCACTGGAGCGCGCAGTAGGGGCAGTGCGTGGCCGCCTCCCGGGGTGGCCGTACCCCCGGTCGCGTCGCCACGCGTGCACCGTCTGTCATGTCGGGAAAGCGTGCCGTCAGGCGGTTTCCGGTCCGGGTCCCTTCTGTTTCGGTCCTGTCAAGAGCACCTCACACCGCACGGGAGTGACGAGCCGGTCGGCAGGGCTTAGAATGTGGGACGAAAATCTCGGATTCTGGGAGGCGCGATGAGTGTGGCGGACGCGTTCGACGCGGTGGCGGGAAGCTACGACGCGGCCCGGCGCCGGCTCGTACCCTGCTTCGACGCCTTCTACGGCACAGCGGTCGAGGTGGCCGCGCCGCCGCTGCGGGCGGCGCTCGCCGCGGGGCGTACCCCCGAGGTGCTGGACCTGGGCGCGGGTACCGGCCTGCTCTCCCTGCTGCTGGCCGCGGCGGTCCCCGGGGTCCGGCTGACCCTGGTCGACGCGGCGCCCGGCATGCTGGCGGTGGCCACCGGCCACCTGGCCGCCCGCGGGGTGCCGCACCGCACGTCGCTCGCCGACCTGGCCGACCCGCTGCCGGCCGGCCGCTACGACGCGGTGGTCTCCGCGCTGGCCATCCACCACCTGGACGACGACGGCAAGCGGGCGCTCTACCGGCGGGCGGCCGAGGCGCTGGCGCCCGGCGGCGTCTTCGTCAACGCCGAGCAGGTGGCCGGCCCGACCCCCGCCCTCGACCGGCGCTACGACGAGGTGTGGACGGCCCGGATCACCGAGCTGGGCTCGGACGCCGCGGAGATCGCCGGGGCCCGCGAGCGGATGCGGCACGACCGGCCGGCGCCGGTGACCGACCAGTGCCGCTGGCTCGCCGAGGCCGGCCTGGTCGACGTGGACTGCTTCTTCAAGGAGTGGCGGTTCGCGGTGTTCGGTGGCCGCCGTCCCTGAGCGTGGCCGGGTGTCCGGTTCGGCGACGGGTGCGAGCGGGGATGACTGGCGGTCATACCAATGGGTAATCTCTCCGGCATGACCGCCAAGGTGACACTGTCGTTCTCCGACGAGACGATCGAGGAGGCGCGCCGGTTCGCCAAGCGGGAAGGGCTCTCCCTCTCCGCCTGGATGGACCAGGCCGCCCGGGAGAAGGCGCTGCGCGAGGTCTTCACCGCGCACGCCGAGGCGGTCGCCCGCGCCGGCCTGGACCTGGAGTCCGCCGCCCTGGCCGACGCCCAGGAGGCCGCGATGGTCGACGACGCGCTGTTCGGCGGCGGGCGCCCGCGTGCTGCGTAGGGGCGAGATCTGGCGCATCTCCGGCGCCCGGGAACGGCTCGGCCTGGTCATCAGCTCCGACGTCTACAACTCCACCGCGGTGCCGATCGTGATCGTGGTCGAGGTGGTCGAGGAGTCGCTGCTGCGCGACTCGCCCCTGGCCGTGGCGATGGGCGGCTACGTGGTGATGCCCGACCGGCTCTCCTCGCCCATGAAGAAGTGGTTCACCGAGTGCGTGGACGTGGCCGACACCGAGACCATGCAGCGGGTCGCCCGCGCGCTGCGCATCCTCCAGGAGATCTGACCGCTTCACCGCCGCCCGCCGACGGACGTGCGATCTCCGTTTCCGGACCGACCCGCGACGGGCACGGCCGGGAAACCGCCCGTTCCTAGCGTCCCCCTCGTCACCGACGAGGAGGAGTCGCCGTGAGCACGCTCGCTTCCCCCACCACCCTGGCCCCGGCCGCCGCCGGCCGCCCGGGACGGATCACCGAATGGCGCCCGGAGGACCCGGAGTTCTGGGCCACGACCGGCGCGCCGATCGCCCGCCGCAACCTGTACGTCTCGATCTTCGCCGAGCACGTCGGCTTCTCCGTGTGGAGCCTCTGGTCGGTGATGGTGCTCTTCCTCGGCCCCGAATTCGGCATCGACCCCGCCGGGAAGTTCCTGCTCACCGCCGTGCCGGCCGCGCTGGGCGCGGTGCTGCGGCTGCCGTACACCCTGGCGGTGGCCCGGTTCGGCGGGCGGAACTGGACCATCGTGAGCGCGCTGCTGCTGCTGGTGCCGGCCGTGCCCATGGCGGTGCTCATCGAACCCGGCGTGTCGTACGCCACGCTCATGGTGCTGGCCTGCCTGACCGGCGTCGGTGGCGGCAACTTCGCCTCCTCCATGGCGAACATCAACCTGTTCTTCCCGGACCGGCTCAAGGGCCGGGCGCTCGGGCTCAACGCCGGCGGCGGCAACCTCGGCGTGCCGGCCGTACAGCTCGTCGGGCTGGCGGTGCTGGCCACCGCCGGCGCCGCGTACCCCCGGCTGGTGCCGGCGGTCTACCTGCCGCTGATCGTGCTCGCGGCGCTGGCCGCGGCGCGCTGGCTGGACAACGTTCCGGGGGCGCGCAACGAGCCCGGCGCGCTGCGCGCCGCGGCCCGCGACCCGCACACCTGGGTGATGTCCCTGCTCTACATCGGCACCTTCGGCTCGTTCATCGGCTTCGGCTTCGCCTTCGGCCAGGTGCTCCAGCTCCAGTTCCACGACCGGTTCCCGACCCCGGTCGACGCCGCCTGGCTGACCTTCCTCGGGCCGCTGACCGGCTCGCTGATCCGGCCGTTCGGCGGCCAGCTCGCCGACCGGCTCGGCGGGGCCCGGGTCACCTTCTGGAACTTCGTGGCGATGGCCGCCGGCGCCGGGCTGGTGCTCTACGCCGCCCGGGACCGGTCCTTCCCGCTCTACCTGGCCGGGTTCCTGGCGCTCTTCGTCTTCTCCGGGATCGGCAACGGCTCGACGTACAAGATGATCCCGGCGATCTTCCGGGCCCGGGCCGCCGCCGAGACGGAGCTGACCGGGGACCGGGAGGCGGCCGAGCGGCGGGCCCGGCGGCTCTCCGGCGCGTTGATCGGCATCGCCGGGGCGGTGGGCGCCTCGGGCGGGGTGCTGGTGAACGTGGCGTTCCGGCAGTCGTTCCTCACCGCCGGCACCGCCGACGCCGCCTACCTGGCCTTCATCGCCTGGTACGCGCTCTGTTTCCTGGTGACCTGGGTGGTGTACCTGCGGCCGGGGTCGCGTAAGCTGGCGGGCGTGTGACCTCCGCCATGGGAAAGGCGCAGGCCACGCGGGGTGGCACCCCGTTTTGACCTGCCGCCGGGCGGCCGGGTATCGTTGCCTGCTGTTGTACGACATTCTTAGGCGTGCCGCATCAGGTACGCTTGGTCGTTCGTGCGCGCCTGGTCACCTCGGCGCGCGACCCCAGACCGACGACGAGACAAGGTAGACCTGTGCGTACGTACAGCCCGAAGCCGGGTGAGATCGAGCGTCAGTGGCACGTCATCGACGCCTCTGATGTCGTGCTGGGCCGCCTCGCGACCCACGCCGCCACGCTGCTGCGTGGTAAGCACAAGCCGACTTTCGCGCCGCACGTCGACACGGGCGACTTCGTCGTCATCGTGAACGCGGGCAAGGTCGCGCTGACCGGCAACAAGCGCCAGACCAAGGTCGCTTACCGCCACTCCGGCTACCCGGGTGGTCTGAAGCGGGTCGGTTACGACGAGCTGCTGACCAAGCGGCCCGAGCGGGCCATCGAGCTGGCCGTGAAGGGCATGCTCCCGCACAACAAGCTGGGCCGTCAGATTCTCAAGAAGCTGAAGGTCTACGCCGGTGCCGAGCACCCGCACGGCGCGCAGCAGCCGGTGCCGTTCGAGATCAAGCAGATCGCGCAGTGAGCGCGGGCGAAGGAAGCAGCATGACCGACATCACCGCCACCGAGGTCGCCCCCGAGGCCACCGAGGCGCCGGCGCCCGTCGCGCGCGCGCCTCGTGGCGACCGCCCGATCCAGACCGTGGGTCGGCGCAAGGAGGCCATCGTCCGGGTCCGCATCGTCCCGGGCAGCGGCAAGATCACCTGCAACGGCCGCGACCTCGAGGCCTACTTCCCGAGCAAGGTGCACCAGCAGCTCATCAAGGACCCGCTGGTCACCGCCGAGAAGCCCGAGGCGTTCGACGTCATCGCCAACCTGCGTGGCGGCGGCACCACCGGCCAGGCCGGCGCGCTGCGGCTCGCCATCGCGCGGGCGCTGATCGTCAACGAGCCCGACGACCGCCCGGCCCTGAAGAAGGCCGGCTTCCTGACCCGTGACGCCCGGGTCAAGGAGAGCAAGAAGTACGGCCTCAAGAAGGCCCGTAAGGCTCCCCAGTACTCGAAGCGCTGATCACCACCAGCGCCGTGTACTTCTGACGGACGGCCGGGTCCGCCTCCCCCTTGCCGGGGGAGGTGGCCCGGCCGTTCCGCTTTTCTCCTCTCAACGGCAGTCCATCGGAGGTTGGCGGGTATGGGCCGGTTGTTCGGCACGGACGGCGTACGCGGGCGGGCGAACGCGGATCTCACCCCGGAGTTGGCGCTCGCGGTGGCGGTGGCCGCCGCCCACACGCTGGCCGAGACCGACAGGAGCCATCCGCCGCTCGCCGTGGTCGGCCGGGACACCCGGGCCAGCGGCGAGATGCTGGAGGCCGCCGTGGTCGCCGGGCTGACCAGCGCCGGCGCCAACGTGGTCCGGGTCGGCGTGCTGCCCACCCCCGCGGTCGCGTTCCTCACCGCCGAGGCCAAGGCCGACCTGGGCGTCATGCTCTCCGCCTCGCACAACCCGATGCCGGACAACGGCATCAAGCTCTTCGCCGCCGGCGGGCACAAGCTGCCCGACGAGATCGAGATGCGGATCGAGGCGGCCGTCGAGGCGAACGCCACCACCGCCTGGGAGCGCCCGATCGGCGCCGGGGTCGGCCGGGTGCACGACCTGCTCGACGGCGCCGACCACTACGTCCAGCACCTGGTCGGCACCGTGCCGCACCGGCTGGACGGGATCAAGGTCGTGGTCGACTGCGCCAACGGCGCGGCCGCCGACGTCGCCCCGGTGGCGTACCGGGAGGCCGGCGCCGAGGTGATCGCCATCTACGCCGAGCCGGACGGCCTGAACATCAACGACGAATGCGGCTCCAACCACATCGACGCGCTGCGCGCCGCCGTGGTCGAGCACGGCGCGCACCTCGGCATCGCCCACGACGGCGACGCCGACCGCTGCGTCGCGGTCACCGCGGACGGCGACGAGGTCGACGGCGACCAGGTCATGGCGATCCTCGCCCTGGCCATGCGGGAGGCCGGCGAGCTGACCCAGGACACCCTGGTCGCCACCGTGATGAGCAACCTCGGCCTGCGGCTGGCCATGTCCGCGCAGGGCATCCGGCTGGTCGAGACCAAGGTCGGCGACCGGTACGTGCTGGAGGAACTGCGCGCCTCCGGCCTGGCGCTGGGCGGCGAGCAGAGCGGGCACATCGTGATGCCGGCGTACGCGACCACCGGCGACGGCGTGCTCACCGGCCTGCACCTGATGTCGCGGATGGCCGCCACCGGCAAGTCCCTCGCCGACCTGGCCGCCGTGGTCACCAAGCTGCCCCAGGTGCTGATCAACGTGCCGGTCGGCGACCGCACCGTCGGCGCCGCCGCGCCGGCCGTCCGCGCCGAGGTGGAGCGGGCCGAGGCCGAGCTGGGCGAGACCGGCCGGGTGCTGCTCCGCCCGTCGGGCACCGAGCCGCTGGTCCGCGTCATGGTCGAGGCCGCCACCGAGGCGACCGCCCGGGCCGTCGCCGAGCGCATCGCGGATCAGGTCCGCGCCGCCAGCCCGGCGGCCTGACCGCGGCTGTACGCCTGATCGGGGCGGCGGGCCGGCCCGGATCGCCGGCCGGTCCGGCGGTCAGGGGCGCGGGAGGCGGCAGAGGAAGCGGTCGGCCAGGTCGAGGATCTGGTCGGCGTCCAGCTCCAGCGCGGGGCCGGCCACCGTCACCTCGGTCAGCGCCAGGCCGGGCACCTCGGTGTCCCGCCAGCCGCCGGCGAACCACACCTTCTCCTCCTCGGCGAGGGCGAGGTTGGCCGCGTTCAGGTCCTCCGCCGGGTACGGCAGCCAGAGCCGGAACTGGTGGGTGTGCGGCGGCGTCGGGTGGACCCGCACGCCGGGCACGCCGGCCAGCGCCTCGGCCACGCGCTTCGCGTGCGCCACGTAGCCGGCCAGCCGGGGCAGCTCCCGCTCCAGGCCGGCGAGCGCGGCGAGGGCCGCCGGCCACTGCTGGAACAGGGTGCCCCCGTAGCGGTGCCGCCAGGCGCGGGCGTACCGGACCAGCTCGGCGTCGCCGGCCAGGGCCGCGCCGGAGTGGCCGCCGAGGGACTTGTAGAACGAGACGTACGTGCTGTCGGCCAGGGCCGCGATCTCGGCCGCCGAGTGCCCCAGGTGGACGGTGGACTCCCAGAGCCGCGCCCCGTCCAGGTGCACCCGGGCACCCCGCTCCCGGGCCGCGCCGACCACCGCGACCAGTTCGTCCCACGTCGGCAGGACGAAGCCGGCGTCCCGCAGCGGCAGCTCCAGGAAGAGCGTGCCGACCGGCTCGTCGAGCGCGCCCACCTCCTCGGCCGTCGGGTTGCGCGGCGCCTCCGTGGTCCGCACCGCCCGCAGGCCGCCGAGCACCGCGTACGCGTCGCGCTCGTGCAGCAGCGGGTGGCTGAGCGGGTGCAGGCCGACCGCGTCCCGGCCGGTCAACTCGGCGCCGTGGCGCATCGCCACCTGCTGCGCCATGGTGCCGGTCGGGAAGAAGGCGGCCGCCTCCGTGCCGAGCAGCTCGGCGACCCGGCGCTCCAGCCGCTCCACCGCCCCGCCCTCGCCGTAGAAGTCGGGCAGCAGGTCCTCCGGCGCGGCCCCGCCGAGCGCCGTGAGCTGCTCCCGCACCGAGGCCGGCCGGACGCCGGAGAGCACCGTGTCGCAGTCGCGCTGGGCGGCGAGCCGGCGCATCCGGTCGGCGTACGCGTCGGTCATCCGTCCTCCCTGAGCCGGCGCAACCGGGTGACCGCCTCGGTGAGCACCTCGGGCCGCTTGCAGAACGCGAACCGGACCAGCCGCCGGCCCGCCTCCGCGTCGTCGTAGAAGACCTGGGTCGGCACCGCGACCACGCCGCAGCGCTCCGGAAGCGACCGGCAGAACTCCACCCCGTCCCGCCCGCCGAGCGGGGTGACGTCGGCGGTGACGAAGTACGTCCCCTCCGGCGCGAGCACGCCGAACCCGGCGTCGGTGAGGCCGGCGACGAGCTGGTCCCGCCGCTGCTGGAGGCCGTCCCGGAAGTCGGCGAAGTAGGCGCCCGGCAGGCCGAGCGCCACCGCCACGGCCGGTTGCAGCGGGGCGGCGTTGACGAAGGTGAGGAACTGCTTCACCCGCAGCACCGCGGCGACCAGCGGCGCCGGGCCGCTCACCCAGCCGACCTTCCAGCCGGTGCAGGAGAACGTCTTGCCGGCCGAGGAGATGCGCAGGGTCCGCTCGCGCATGCCGGGGAGCGTCGCCAGCGGCAGGTGCGGGGCGGCGGCGTCGGTGAAGAGCAGGTGCTCGTAGACCTCGTCGGTGACCGCGTACGCGCCGTGCTCCTGGCACAGCTCGGCGACCAGGGCCAGCTCGTCGGCGGTGCAGACCTTGCCGGTCGGGTTGTGCGGGGTGTTCAGCAGCACCAGGCGGGTACGCGGCCCGAACGCCGCGCGCAGCTCCGCCGGGTCGAAGGCGTAACGGCCGTCGGCGCCGGGACGCAGCGTGACCGGGCGGCGGACCGCGCCGGCCAGGGCGATCGAGGCCGCGTACGAGTCGTAGTAGGGCTCGAAGCACACCACCTCGTCGCCCGGCTCGCACAGGGCGAGGATGCTCGCCGCGATCGCCTCGGTGGCGCCGGCGGTCACCACGATCTCGCCGTCGGGGTCGTACTCCAGGCCCCAGAACCGGCGCTGGTGGGCCGCCACGGCCGCGCGCAGCGCCGGGATGCCCGGACCCGGCGGGTACTGGTTGTGGCCGGAACGCAGCGCCTCGGCGGCCGCGGCGAGCATCTCCGGCGGCCCGTCGGTGTCGGGGAAGCCCTGCCCGAGGTTGACCGCGCCGGTGCGCACGGCCAGCGCCGACATCTCGGCGAAGATGGTGGTGCCGAACGGCCGCATCCGGGCCACCAGCGGATCGGTCGTCGTCACGCCGGCCAGCCTACGGCCCGGCACCGACGCCGCACGACCGCCGCGTCCTTGCCGGCGTCACCAGCCGAAGCAGGTTGCCGCCCACTGGCCCGAGTCCTGCGAGACGACCTTCCCGTTGATGGTGATCCGGCAGCTCGCCTTGCCCGAGCCGGTGGGCGACGCGATGATCTGCACCCGTTCCCGGTCGTTCGCGGTGAACGCCAGCCGAAACGGCGACCGCACCCCGTCGAGCTGGAGGAAGTCGGCGTTGGCGTCGTAGAACTGGACGTCGACGGTCGCCGTGCCGCTCACCTCGTACAGGACTGTGAACCGGCCGGGCCCGCCGGACGGGGTGGTGGCGGGGACCGGCGGCGCGGCGTCGGTGGGCTCGCCGGCGAGGCCCCCGTCGGGCTCGTCGAACTCCGGGTCGTACGGCTGCCCCGAGGTGGTCGAGTCGTCGACGAAGCTGCCGAGCACGCCCAGGCCGACGCAGCCGCAGAAGGCGAGCACCAGGGCGATGACCACGGTCACCACGACGGCCACGACCCATCCGCCGCTCGACCGGCGCGGCGCCGCCGTGGGATACGCGTAGGGCGGCGGGTAGCCGACCGGGGGCCATCCCGGCCCGGGGGCGCCGCCGGGCCAGGGCGGCGCGG
>NZ_MUYZ01000117.1:0-18096 GCF_003013775.1 Micromonospora sp. MH33 | reverse complement strand
GCCGCGGCCGGGGAGCTGGCCGGCGGCCGGCTGCGCCGGGTCCGGCGCGCGCTGCGCCGACGGGAGGTCGCCGCCCGGCTGCTGGACCGCTGGGTGTGGCTGCGCACCAAGATGATGAACAGAGTCCGGTACGGCCGCCGCTTCCGCGGCCCGTGGGACCGGGCGTACACGCTGTTCTGGCAGCTCGCGCTCGGTGACCGGGCCTGGCGGCGGCTGGAGCCCGGGCTCTGGGACTACGAGCTGGCCTACGGCCCCGAGGTGGACCGGCTGCGCCCGGACCTGATCCACGCGCACGACTTCCGGATGCTCGGCGTCGGCGCCCGCGCCAAGATCCGGGCGGGCGGCCAGGGCCGCCGGGTCGCGCTGGTCTGGGACGCCCACGAGTTCCTGCCCGGG
The DNA here is from genome assembly GCF_003013775.1 of Micromonospora sp. MH33. Taxonomy (NCBI): domain Bacteria; kingdom Bacillati; phylum Actinomycetota; class Actinomycetes; order Micromonosporales; family Micromonosporaceae; genus Micromonospora; species Micromonospora sp. MH33. The sequence continues at coordinate 17,700 of NZ_MUYZ01000117.1, read as the reverse complement.
ATCAAGCCGTGGCGGGACCACGCCCGCTGGCTGCCCGCCCACCGGGCCCATGAGCGGGAGTACGCCCCGTACGCCGACGCGGTGCTCACCGTCTCGGCGGACCTGGCCGAGCGGCTGCGCCGCGAGCACGGGCTCGCCGAGGCGCCGGGCGTGCTGCTCAACGCCCCCGCCGACGACCACCGCCCGGCCGACGACGCGCCGCCGCCGGACCTGCGGGCCGAGTGCGGGATCGGCCCGGACGTGCCGCTGCTGGTCTACAGCGGCGCGGCGGCCCCGCAGCGCGGGCTGGACGACCTGGTCGAGGCGCTGCCCCGGCTGCCGGGCGTGCACCTCGCGCTGGTGGTCAACCCGGCGCTGCGCTACGTCGAGCGGCTCGCCGACCGGGCCGCCCGGCTCGGCGCCGCCGACCGGCTGCACGTGCTGCCGTACGTGCCGCACTGGCAGGTGGTGCCGTTCCTGTCCGGCGCCGACGCCGGGGTGATCCCGATCCACCGCTGGCCCAACCACGAGATCGCCCTGATCACCAAGTTCTTCGAGTACGCGCACGCCCGGCTGCCCGTGGTGGTCAGCGACGTGCGGACCATGGCCGCCACCGTCCGGCGGACCGGCCAGGGCGAGGTCTTCCGCGCCGGTGACGTCGACGACCTGGTCCGCGCGGTGACCGCCGTGCTGGCCGACCCCGCCCGGCACCGCGCCGCGTACGACCGGCCGGGCCTGCTCGCCGGCTGGACCTGGTCGGCGCAGGCCGAGGTGCTGGAGGCGGTCTACCGGCGGCTGCTGCCCGACGCCCCACCCCCGCCCGACGCGGACCCGCTCGACCCGCCGACTCCCCGAGGAGCGCTCCGGTGCCCACCCCCGACGTGAGCGTCGTCATCCCGGTCTACAACACCCTGCCCTACCTGCGGTCCTGCCTGGACTCGCTGCTGCGCCAGACCATCGGCCGGCACCGGCTGGAGATCGTGGCGGTGGACGACGGCTCCACCGACGGCAGCGGCCGGCTGCTGGACCGGTTCGCCGCCCGCCACCCCGGCACCGTGACGGTGGTCCACCAGGCCAACTCCGGCGGCCCGGCCGCCCCCTGCAACCGGGGCCTGGAGCTGGCCACCGGCCGGTACGTCTTCTTCCTCGGCTCGGACGACCACCTCGGCCCGGAGGCGCTGGAGCGGCTGGTCGCCGCCGCCGACCGGTACGGCTCGGACGTGGTGCTCGGCAAGGTGGTCGGGGTCAACGGCCGGCACGTCTTCTCCGACGTCTTCGCCGCCGGCAACGCGGTCGACGTGAGCCTGTTCGACTCGGCGCTGCCCTGGTCGCTGGCGAACACCAAGCTGTTCCGCCGGGACCTCGTGGACCGGCTCGGGCTACGCTTCCCCGAGGACATGCCGGTGCTCAGCGACCAGCCGTTCACCCTCGCCGCCTGCTACCACGCCCGGCGGATCTCGGTGCTCGCCGACTACGACTACTACCACGCGGTGCGCCGGCTGGACGCCCGCAACATCACCTACCACAGCCGGGTCGACCAGCGCCTGGTCAGCGTGGAGCGGCTGTTCGCGTTCGTGGCCGGGCTGATCCCGGCCGGCCCGCGCCGGGACGCGGTGCTGCGCCGGCACGTCGGGCTGGAGCTGGCGAACCTGGTCGGCGACGACTTCCGCCGGCTGGACCGCGCCGCGCAGGAGCGGGTGCACGCGGCGGTGCGCCGGCTCGTCGAGCGGTACGTCACCGACGGGCTCCGGGACCGGCTCGACATCGAGGCCCGGCTGCGGCTCGGCGCGGTGACCGCCGGGGGCGTCGACGAACTGCTGGCCGTCATCGACCAGGACGCCGAGCGGGGCGTCCCCGCCACGGTGGTGGCCCATGGCCGCTGGCACGCCGGCTACCCGGGGGCACCGGCCGCCTGGACCGACGTCACCGAGGTACGCGCCGACTGGCTGGCCCGGCTGGACACCGTAACGGTGAGCTGGGCGGACGCGCACACCCTCGCGGTGACCACGCGCAGCCCGTACCCCCGGTTCGCGGCGGAGGCGGGGCCGGTCCGGCTGGTGGCCGGTCCGCTCGCCGGCACCACCCTGCTGGACGCCACCGACCCGACCGGCCGGACCGTGCGGACCGACTTCCCGGTCGACCGGCTCCTCGCCGGCAGCGCGGCCAGCGGCCAGCGCCACCCGGTGCGGGCCGAGCTCGACGGCGACCACGGCCGGGGCAGCGCCCCGGTCCGCGCGCCCCGGCTCGCCGCCGGCCGCCCCCGGCTGGTGCGCCACGGCGCCCGCCTGTACGGGGTGGCCGCGACCGTCGACCCGCGCAACGGCCAGCTCGTCCTGTCGGTGGTGCCGGTGACCGTCGGGCAGCTCGTCAGCCGCCTGCGCCGCCGGTGGCGCACCGGGGCCAGGTCAGAGGGGGCGGGGGTGGGGCTGGTCGAGGGGCATGGGGATCTGGAGGAAGGTGGTGCCGCGCAGGTCGAGCCAGGCGCGGTCGGGGGCGCGGACCAGGCGCACCATCACCCCGGTGCAGGCCGGGCAGCGCCCGATCAGCCCGGGGGCGTGCGAGTAGACGTGCAGCCCGGCCACCGGGCCGGTGGTGCCGCAGTGGTCGCAGCGTCCGGTGGCGGAACTCAGGTCGACCGCGAAGAGTTCCCGCATCGGCCCGTCGAGCATGTTGCCGTCCAGGTAGGACATGTCGGTCATGCGCTCTCCTCGGATGGTCAGCCGGTCGGGCCGAACCGTTCGGTCCTCACCCGCCGGGTCGGGTGGCCCAGCCCCACCAGCAGGTCCGCCACGGTCTCCACGAAGCCGGTGGGGCCGCAGACGTAGCAGAGCGGCTCCAGGTCCGGTGGCCAGCCGTGGCTGTTCACGTCGGCCAGGCCGATCCGGTGCGGCTCCCCCCGCCAACCCTCCGGGGCCGCCCGGGTGTAGACGTACGCCACGTCGAGGCCCTGGTCGTCGCGGGCACGGCGGCGCAGCTCGTCGGCGTAGATGACGTCGCCGGGGGTGCGCACCGAGTAGATGAGGCGGAACGGGGCCCGGCTGCCGGCGGCCCGCCGGGCCCGGACCATCGCCATCAGCGGCACCAGCCCGGAGCCGCCGCCCACCAGCAGCACCGGCGCGGTCTCGTCGGTACGCCAGACGAACCAGCCGCCGACCGGCCCGCGCACCTCCACCAGGTCGCCCGCGGCGTAGGTGTCGGTGAGGTACGGCGACACCTCCCCGTCGGGCACCCGCTGCACGGTGACCGCGATCCACTCCCCCTCGGCCGGCCCGGCCAGCGAGTACGAGCGGGCCGCCTGGTAGCCGTCGGCGGCGGTGAGCCGCAGGTCGACGTGCTGCCCCGGCTCGTGCCCCGGCCAGCCGGGCACCTCCAGCACCAGGGTCTGCGCGCTCGGCGTCTCGACCCGCCGCTCCACCAGCCGGGCCACCCGCCAGGTCAGCGGGGCGGCCACCCGGCCGCCGGCCGTCGGGGCGGCCACCTCAGTCGCCCTGGTAGCGCTGCTCGCGCCACGGGTCGCCGTAGTCGTGGTATCCGGCGGTCTCCCAGAAGCCCGGCTGGTCGTCGGTGAGCAGCCGGATGCCGCGGACCCACTTGGCCGACTTCCAGAAGTAGAGGTGCGGGACGAGCAGCCGGGCCGGCCCGCCGTGCTCGGCCGGGAGCGGGCCGCCCTCGTAGGTGTGCGCCACCCAGGCCCGGCCGCCGCGCAGGTCGTCCAGCGGCAGGTTGGTGGTGTACCCGCCGTAGGAGTGGACCAGGGCGTACCGGGCGGCGGTGTCGATGCCGTCGAGCAGGGTGTCCAGCGAGACGCCCTGCCAGTCGGTGCCCAGTTTGGACCAGCGGGTGACGCAGTGGATGTCCACGTGCGGCGTCTCCTGCGGCAGGCCCATCAGCTCGTCCCAGGACCACCGGTACTCGGCGCCACCCTCGCCGGTGAGGACGAACTCCCAGGTGTCCAGCGGCACCCGGGGGGTCGGCCCGGCGGAGAGGACCGGGAAGTCCTGGGTGAGGTACTGCCCCGGCGGCAGGGCCGGTTCGGCCGTACGGGGCCGGCCCTGGAAGCCTGGCGACACGATTCCCACCCGTCAGTCGTACCACCTGGGGTGGGTCGGGGCGACGGGTTCGGCCCGGGAGCCGCCGCGGTGGGTGACCACCGCGGCGGGCGGGTCACTGCCGCTCGACGACGACCTGCCGCTCGGCGGGGGCGCGGCCGCGGGTGGCGCGCAGGCTGGTCAGGGTGACGATCACCAGTACGCCGATGATGACGCCGAGCGAGGCGAGGGTCGGGATCTGCGGCACGCCCGACCAGATGCCGTGCGCCCAGTGCAGGCCCAGCTTGAGGCCGATGAAGGCGAGGATGGCGGCCAGGCCGTAGCTGAGGTGCACGAGGCGGCTCAGCGCGGCGTGCAGGACGAAGTAGAGCGCCCGCAGGCCGAGCAGGGCGAAGGCGTTGGTGGCGAAGACCAGGTAGGGGTCCTCGGTGATGCCATAGACGGCGGGCACCGAGTCGACGGCGAAGACCACGTCGGTGGCGAGCACGGCGACCACCACGAGGGCGAACGGGGTGAGCGCTCGCCGGCCGTGCTGCCGGATAATCATCTTCGGGCCGTGGTACTCGTCGACCACCGGCATGACCTTGCGGAGCAGCCGGACCGACCGCATCTTGTCGATGTCGACCTCCTGCTCGTGCCCGGTGAGGGCGTCGCGCAGCAGCTTGACCGCGGTGGCGATCAGGATGAGCGCGAAGAGCAGGAAGGCGAAGTCGAGGGTCTGCAGGGCGGCGGCGCCCAGGGCGATGAAGATCGCGCGCAGCACCAGCGCGCCGGCGATGCCGTAGAGCAGCACGCGCTGGGCCAGCACGGCGGGCACCGCGAACGCGGCCAGCAGCAGCATGAAGACGAAGAGGTTGTCGACCGAGAGCGACTTCTCCACCAGGTAGCCGGTGAGATACTGGACGCCCTGCTCCGAGCCGTAGCGGCCCCACACCCAGGCGCCGAAGGCCAGCGGCAGGGCGATGTAGAAGGCCGACCAGCCCAGCGCCTCCTTGAGGGAGACCTCGTGCGGCTTCCGGGTGACCAGGAAGTCCAGCACCAGCAGCGCGAGCACGCCGACGATGGTCACCGCCCAGAGGGTGGGGGTGCCGACCGACGACAACTCGGCGGCGGACAGATACGACAACTCGGTCATGGAGCCTCCTCGAACACGGTGTCATGTCCGAGGTCTCCTTCACCCACCGATCGTGGGCAACCACCCGAGGCCGGCCCGGGGCCCGCCGTACTGACCGGAATGGTTCGTGGGAAGTACTCCCCTCGCGGCTCCAAGGTTAGGGCAACCTCAACCCGCACGCCAAGTCTCGACCCGGGTGATTGCCCTGGTCAACCGCTGTGCGGGGCGGTGGGGCGTGGTGCCCGGGCAGCCGGGGCCCTATGGTGACGCGATGAACAACGGGCCGCTGACCGGCGTACGGGTGATCGAGCTGGCCGGCATCGGGCCCGGGCCGTTCGCCGCCATGATGCTGGCCGACCTCGGGGCGGACGTGGTGCGGGTGGACCGGATCGGCGGCGGCGGCTTCGGCGACCTCCCGGGCGACCTGCTGAACCGCAACCGCCGCTCGCTCGCCGTCGACCTCAAGACGCCCGAGGGGCGCGAGGTGGTGCTGGCCCTGGTCGCCGGGGCGGACGCGCTGATCGAGGGCTTCCGGCCCGGGGTCACCGAGCGGCTCGGTCTCGGCCCGGACGACTGCCACGCCACCAACCCCCGCCTCGTGTACGGGCGGATGACCGGCTGGGGGCAGGACGGCCCGCTGGCCCACACCGCCGGCCACGACATCGACTACCTGGCGCTGACCGGCGCGCTGCACGGCGTCGGCCGGGCCGGCGAGCGCCCGGTGCCGCCGATGAACCTGCTCGGCGACTTCGGCGGCGGCGGGATGATGCTGGCCCTCGGCATCGTCGCGGCGCTGTACGCGGTCCGCGCCGGCGCCCCCGGCCAGGTGGTCGACGCGGCCATCGTGGACGGCGTGTCGGTGCTGGCCACCCAGGTCCACGCGCTGCGCCGGTCCGGCATGTGGCAGGACCCGCGCGGGGTGAACCTGCTCGACGGCGGTGCCCCGTTCTACGACACGTACGAGTGCGCCGACGGGCGGCACCTCGCGGTCGGCGCGCTGGAACCGCGGTTCTACGACGAGCTGGTCCGGCTCACCGGCTTCCCGCTCGACGGCGACGAGGCCCCGGACCGGCACGACCCGGCGAACTGGCCGGCGCTGAGGGCGGCCTGGGCCCGGCTGTTCCGCACCCGGACCCGGGACGAGTGGGCCGCGCTGCTGGCCGGCTCGGATGCCTGCGTGGCGCCGGTGCTGGACTGGGCCGAGGCCCCGGAGCACCCGCACCTGGCCGCCCGGAAGGTCTTCGTCGCGCCCGACGGGGTTCCCCAGCCGGCCCCCGCGCCGCGTTTCTCGGCCACCCCCACCTCGGTACGCCGGCCGCCGCCGCAGCCGGGTGAGCACACCGACGAGGTGCTGGCCGAGGCCGGCCTCGACGCGGCCCGGATCGCCGCCCTGCGCGCCGCCGGCACGGTCGCCTGACCGCCACCCCGGCGCGGCCCGCCGGTTCAGCGGCGGCGGGAGGCCGGCGCCAGGGCCGGCTCCACCATGTCCCGGAAGTCGCGCGGCAGCTGGACCACCACGTCCTGGAACTCCCCGCCGGTGATCGCCTCGCGCAGCGTGGTGAACACGGCCCGGACGGCGTCCCGGGCGGTGTTCTCGTCGCCGGCGGCCCGTTGGGCGACCCGGGCCACGAACTCGGCCGCCCCGAATCGGTCGGCCGCCTCGGTACGGGGGTGGGGTTTCAGCATCCCCTGGAGGGACTTCGGCAGTTGCGCGGCCAGGTCCAGCACCTCACCGCCGGTCAAGCGCTCGGCCAGGGTCTCCAACGTGGCCCGGGTCAGCTCCACCGCCCGCTCCTCGGACGTCCCGGTACGCCGTGCCACCCGGTCGACGAAGGCGAGGTAGTGCATGGGTGGTACCCCCTTCGGTGCGCGGACCGGCCGCGTACCCACCACGGCGACCCGGAAACGGCGGGCGGATTTTCCGCCGCTGCCGGGCGTGACCCGCGGTCCGGCGGGTATCCGCCGCCGGTCGTGACCGCAACTACAGGCGCGAGGAGCCCGACCCATGGCGAGCTACACGGACGTCCTTGAGTACCTGTCGGCGCTGGACTACCCGGCCGGCAAGGACGACGTCATCCGGGAAGCCGAACGGGAGGGCGCGCCGCCGGAGGTGTTGCGGGCGCTGCGGGCGCTGCCGCCGGTGGACTACGCCAACGGCAACGAGGTGGCCCGGTCGGCGGGCATCGACGCCGCACCCGAGGTGAGCCGCTCGCAGCGCGCGGCGCAGGCCCGGGACCGGCACCCCCGGGTCTCGCAGCACCTGCGCGGCATCTGATCAGAGCGGTGCCGCGCTGGACGGCCGCCCGGGTCCACGGGCACGTGCCGGCGGCGGTCCAACTCGTCGTGATGGCGCTGGCCGGCGCCGTCGCCGGTGCTGCCGCCGCCGTCATGCTGGCGCCCACGCTCGCCCCGCTGGTCGGGTGGGACTTCGCCGCGCTGAGCTGGCTGGTCCTGCAGTGGGGACGGCTGTCCCGGCTGGACGCCGAACAGACCGCGCGACTGGCGAAGCTGGAGGACCCCAACCGGGCGACGCGCGACGCCCTGCTGCTGGCCGCCTGCCTGGCCAGCCTGCTCGCGGTCGGCCTGGTGCTGACCACCGCGCACACCATCCCGTCCGGACTGCCCCGGGACCTCTACGGGGGACTCGGTGTGCTCAGCATCGTGGTCGCCTGGTTCGTGGTGCACACCGTCTTCACCACCCGGTACGCCCGGCTGTACTACAGCGGTGAGCCGGGCGGAATCAACTTCCACCAGGCGGAGCCGCCCTGCTTCTCCGACTTCGCGTACGTCGGCTTCACGGTCGGCGCGACCTTCCAGGTCTCCGACACCGACCTGTCCAGCTCGGAGATGCGGCGGACGGCGCTGCGGCACCTGTTGCTGTCGTACCTGTTCGGCGCGGTCATCATCGCCGCCACGGTGAACCTGCTCGCCGGCCTCGCCGCGTGAAACCGGCAGCGTGGGCCCGACAGCAGGCGGGCGCCCCGGGTCACGAACCGCGACCTGGGGCGCCACGCAGCACCTGTCCCCGCCGGTCCGCGCCCGAACCGGGTCGCGACCGACAGGCGGTGGATGTTCGCCCGAACCGGGCGGGCATCGCTGCCACGATCATCATACGACGCGGCATCCTCCGAACGGGTGAGTATCGCGAAACTGTGGCCGGCGGCACGTCCCGGTCAGGCGCTCAACTCCGCGTACCGCTTCTCCAGGTCCACCCGGGCCAGAGCCCCGACCAGCCAGGCCAGCCGCTCCGACTCGCCGCTGCCGGCCAGCCCGGCCAGGTCGTCGGCGGAACGGCCCAACCCCAGCCGGCGGGCCGCCGCGAGGGCCCGCCGGTCGGCCACCGGCGCCACCTCCCGCCACACCGCCTGCGCCTCGCGCAGGAACAGGTCGGCCACCTCGTCGTCCACCCCGGGCAGCGCGGTCAGCAGCCGCCGCTCCCGGGCTGGATCCTGGTGCGCCTCGGTACGGAGCCGGCGCAGGTCACCCCGGTACGCGTCGACCACCTTCCGGGCCAGGTCACCCAGGGTGGCGGCAAGGGTGTCCACGTCGCCGCGCTGTCCGGCCGCGCGCAGCACGCGCACCCGGTCGGCGTGCAACGAGCGGGCCAGCCGGGCGGTGCTGTCCCAGCCGGCGTCCCGCAATCCCGTCGCGGCGTCGACCGCCTTGTGGAAGTCGCCCCGCCTCGCCAGCAGAACGGACAGGTAGAGCACCTGGAACAGCTGGGACGGGTTGTTCGTGACCCGGAACCCGTACCGTTCGGCGAACCCCCGGCCGTCCCCGGCGAGCCGGCGGACCAGCCGCTTCTTGTCCTCGACACTGGAAATCGCACTGGTGGTGGGCATGCCCGCCGTCTACCCGGGGTGGGGCGGGGCATTCAGGCGAGCGTGCCGCCGCGCCGGTCCCGCGCCTTGAGCCGGGTGGTGGGCAGCGCCGGCGCGGGCAGCGGAGGCGCCGCGTCGTCGGCGACCGTGCCGAACCGCCGGCCCGCCATCCAGTCCTCGCGGGCGGCGGCGACCTCCTCGTGCGACCGGCCGACGAAGTTCCACCACATGACGAGCGGCTCCTCGAACGGGGTGCCGCCGAGCAGCAGCAGCCGGCTGCCCGGGGCGCCGCGCAGGGTCAGCGACTCCCGGCCAGCGCCCAGGTAGAGCAGCGCACCGGGGGCGAAGGCCACCCCGTCCACCTCGGCGGAGCCGGACATGGCGAGCAACCCGTACTCGAAGTCGCGGCGCAGCGGCAGCGTGGCTGGCGCCGGGCCGCTGACCTCGAGCTGCGCGCCGACCAGCGGGGTGTGCACCACGGCCGGGGAGCGTTCCCCGGCCATCTCGCCGACGAGCAGGGTGCCGGCCAGGTCGCCGTCGCGCCACCGGGGCAGCTCCGCGTGGTGGGCGAAGTCGGCCGCGCCGGCCCGGGCCGGGTCCGGCAGCGCCACCCAGAGCTGCACGCCGTGCATCACCGGCGGGTGCACCAGGGGCGAGCGTTCCGAGTGGGCGATGCCGTGCCCGGAGGTCATCACGTTGAGCTGGCCGGGGCGGATCGGCTGGACGTTGCCCAGGCTGTCCCGGTGCAGGATCTCGCCGTCGAGCAGCCAGGTGACCGTCTGCAACCCGGTGTGCGGGTGCGGCGGCACCTCCATGCCGGGGCGCTCGGCCACGTCGTCCGGTCCGAAGTGGTCGACGAAGCACCAGGCCCCGACCAGCCGCCGCTGCCGCTGCGGCAGGAGCCGGCGCACGGTGGTGTAGCGCCCCAACGGCACGTCGTGCCCGGGCAGCAGCACGCTGCCCGGATCGGTGGAGCCCACGCCAGGTGGGAGGGTCTGCGCCGGCAGGGATTCGGTACGGTCCACCGCCCGACTGTACGCTCAGCCGGCCGCGACGCTCACCGTGTTCGCCCCGGCCGCCAGATCGAGGTAGAGCCGGTCCCGCGACCGGTCCCAGCCTGGGGAGCTGACCAGTTGCCCGGCGGCCACCCCGGTGCGGTGATCGTCGTACACGGCCACCGAACCGGCGCCGGCGGCGACCCGGACCCGGGCCGGCGGCCCGCCGGGAACGGTCACGGTCAGCTCGCCGACCCCGCCGGTCATCCGTACGGTCAGCGCGCCGCTGACCCGGTACAGGTCGTCGCCCAGGTCCGCGGCCCGCAGGGTGAAGCTGGTCAGGCCGTCGGTCAGCTCGAAGCCGGCGCGCCGCCGGGGCTTGATCCCTGCGCCGAGGAATGCCCTGGCGTGGGTGAGGTTGCGGAAGCCGAGGGCGATGCCGGCGGGGCGTCGGCGATACTGCGGGCGTGGAGTACGTGTCCAGAGTGCCGCGACCGCCGCTGGACGGGCTGATCGACGACCTTTACTACCTGGAGGGTGCGTCGCCGTACGCCCGGCTGACGCTGCCGCCGATGCCGGCGGCGTTGCTCATCGTCAACCTCGGAGCGCCGTTCCGCATCCGCGCCGGCACCGACACCGAGCCGGCCGAGTACGCCGACGGCTGCGTGGTCACCATGCCCACCCGCGCGTTGGAGTTCGGCTACCCACTCCGGACCCGGTCCGTCGGCGTGCACTTCAAGCCGTGGGGGCTGGCGCCGTTCCTGCCGATGCCCGCGGGCGAGCTGTGTGACCGGCCGGTGACGGTAGAGCAGGTTTGGGGCCGGCCCGCCATTGCTGAGCTGCGAGACAGGCTGGCCACGGCGGACGGACCGCACGAGATGCTGACGCTGCTCGAGGAGGAGCTGACACGACGGCTGTGCGAGACCGCCGGCCTGGGGCTGGTCCGCCATACGAGCAGCGTCATCGCGGCGACCAGCGGGGCGGTGGCGATCGGCGACCTGAGGGTGGCAGCCGGTGTCAGCAGCACTCATCTGGCCCAGCGGTTCAAGGAGCTCATCGGCGTCACGCCGAAGCGGCTGGCCCGCACCTACCGCTTCGCCGCCACCGTGTTCTCGATCAACCCCGCCGAGCCGATCGACTGGGGCGACCTCGCCGGTCGCGCAGGCTACTTCGACCAGGCCCACTTCGGCCACGAGTTCCGGGCGTTCACCGGGCTCACGCCGACCCGGTACGTCGAAGTCCGGCGGCAGTTCCTGCGCGAACATCCCGGCCACGTGCTGGACAGCTGGCCGCTGCCGGCCGATTGATTTCTTACAAGAGCGACAGCTCACGACACGCCAATATGGGGGCATCCCAGAGCAGAGGAGCGCCCCATGGGCAAAGTTGTCATGTACAGCTCGGTGTCGGTGGACGGCTTCGTCGCGGACGAGAATGACCAGCCCGGACCGCTGTTCGACTGGTTGTCCAGCGGTGACGTGCCGTTGGACGAGAGCGGCGAGTTGAAGGTGTCGCAGACGTCTTACGACTACACCCGGCCGTACTGGGACCAGATCGGGGCGACAATCGTCGGCCGCCACGTCTTCGACCTGACGGACGGCTGGGACGGGAAGCCTCCGGGCGGGGTCGACCACGTGGTCGTCGTGACGCACCGGCCGGAGCCCGAGGGCTGGGACCCCGAGGCGCCGTTCCACTTCGTCGACGGCGTCGAGGCAGCCGTGGCCAAGGCGCAGGAGCTTGCGGGTGACCGCATGGTCGAGGTCGCCGCTGGCGAGGTCGGTGGCCAGGTGCTTGCCGCAGGCCTGGTCGACGAGGTGCGCATGGACGTCGTACCCGTCGTGTTCGGGTCCGGCAAGCGCTACTTCGGGTCGGTCCACGCGCAGCACCTGTTGGAGGATCCTGACGTGGTGATTCAGGGCAACCGGGTGCTTCACCTGCGCTATCGGGTGTGCCGTTGACCGATCTGAGCGGGTACGCGAAGAAGTCCACTGCGAACGGTGACCCAAGTTCGGGCCTCCGGCTGCGTTTGCGCATCGCTGCCCCAGGACCGACGCGCCAGCAGCGGCCCACCATCATTCCGGGCCGGCCACCTCACCTCGGGGCAGCCCGGGGGCGGAGCCGGACATTTGTCCCGGACAGGGGGTCTGCCGGAAGGTCAAGCCAGTCGGGTGCGTGCCTTCGCGGCGCAGGCCGACACCACGGTCCGCGCGTCCAGGCCGAGGCTCTCGATCGCCACCAGGGCGGTGAACGCGACGTCCGCCAGTTCGGCGGCCACCTCCGCGCGGGTGTGCGTGACGCCCTTGCGGGGGTTCTGGCCGAGCACCCCGATCCAGGCGGCGGCCGCCTCCCCCGCCTCCTCGGTGAGCTTGAGCAGGCGGAAGGTCAGCTCGGCGTCCCCGGTGCCGTTGGCGGCGTCCAGCCAGGCGCGGGCGTCCCGGGCCGTCTCCCAGATCACGTCGTCCATCCGACCAGTGAACCGGACGACGGTGACGATCCGTACCCGGGGGCGGTGCGGCGACGAGGCCGGCACCGGGACCGGAAGGGGCGTGTCCGTGATGCCGCAGACCGTCGAGACGGTGTTCGCGAACGTGGTCGAGCGGAACCCGGGTGAGCCCGAGTTCCCGGCATCGACCTGGCCCTGCTGCGCGAGCTGAAGGAGGAGCGCCGGGCCCGCCTCGACGACTACGTCCGGCACGTGCCGCACGCGGTGGCGGTCTCCGGTCGTACCGTCTGGGAGGTGCCCTGCGATCTGGCCCTGCCCTGCGCGACGCAGAACGAGATCGGCGGCGCGGAGGCCGCGGCGCTGGAGGCCGGCGGCTGCGTCGCGGTGGTCGAGGGGGCGAACATGCCCACCACCCCGGAGGCGGTGCGGATCCTGGGCCGGGCCGGGGTGCGGTTCGCCCCCGGCAAGGCGGCCAACGCCGGCGGGGTGGCGGTGAGCGCGCTGGAGATGCAGCAGAACGCCAGCCGCGACTCGTGGACGTTCGCCCAGTCCGAGCAGCGGCTGCGCGAGACGATGCGGGACATCCACGGCCGCTGCTGGACCACCGCCGAGGAGTACGGCCTGCCGGGCGACTACGTGGCCGGGGCGAACATCCACGGGTTCCGGCGGGTCGCGGAGGCGATGCTGGCGCACGGTCTGGTGTGAGCGGTCACTGTGGGCGGACCGGGCGGACCTGGCTGACCGTTCGGTCAGTCAATGATTGACAGGCTTCGAGGCCGAGCTTAGGTTCAGGGCGCTACCGGCCGGTAGGCATCCGTCCCGCCTGGCCGCCCCCGTCCCGGGGCGGCACCCGTCCCCGGGGGAGCACGATGCTGACCTCATCCACCCGCCTCCTGCGCCGGCTGCTCGCCGCCGGCGCGGCCCTCACCCTCACGGTCGGCCTCGCCGGCGCCACGCCCGCCGTCGCCGGCGCGGTCGGCGGCGACGGCAGCCAGCCGCTGCCCGGCTACACCATCAGCAACCCGCCGCTCGCGCCGCTGGTGATCGACGGTGCCACCACCACCGTCCGGCAGGGCGTGCACGAGCACGCCGGCTACGTGATCGAGACCCCGGCCCGGTGGAACGGCGACCTGGTCATGTGGGCGCACGGCTACCGCGGCCAGGGCACCGTGCTCTCCCCCGAGCCGCCCGGCTACGACCTGCGGCAGCGGATGCTGGCGCAGGGGTACGCCTGGGCGTCGTCCTCGTACGACCGCAACGGCTACGACATCCGCTCCGGCGTGCTCGGCACCCGGGCGCTGGCCGACTTCTTCGCCGACACGGTGAAGCGGCCGAAGCGGGTGTACCTCGCGGGCGTCTCCATGGGCGGGCACATCATCGGCCGCTCGCTGGAGCAGTACCCGGGCTACTACGACGGTGCGCTGCCGATGTGCGGGGTGCTCGGCGACCACGAGCTGTTCGACTTCTTCCTCGACTACAACCTGGTGGCGCAGGCCCTCGCCGGGGTGCCCGCGTACCCGACGCCGGACGACTACCTGACCAACGCCGTCCCGCGGATCCAGGTGGCGCTCGGGCTGGCCGGGCTGAAGCCGGGCGGCCCGGACACCACCAACGACCTCGGCAAGCAACTGCGGGCGATCACCGTCGAGCGGTCCGGCGGCCCGCGGCCCGGCGCCGACGCGGCCTTCTCGGTCTGGAAGGACTTCCTGTTCAGCATCACCACCACCGACGGCGGCGACTCCCCCGCCCAGCGGCCCGGCCAGCTCGCCACCAACCTGCTCACCCGCTACTCCCCGAACAGCCCAGTGGACGTCAACGCCACGGTGCAGCGGGTCGCCCCGGAGAACCTGCGGCAGCGGCTGTCCCCGACGCTGACCGAGGTGCCGCGGATCAGCGGCCGGCCCACCGTGCCGGTGCTCAGCCTGCACGACCTCGGCGACCTCTTCGTGCCGTTCAGCATGGAGCAGGCGTACGCCCGGGACACGGCGTGGCACGGGCGCAGCCGGCTGGTCGTGCAGCGGGCGGTCCGGGCCGCGCAGCACTGCGAGTTCAGCCCGGCCGAGGCCGGCGCCGCCTGGGACGACCTGGTTTCCTGGGTACGCACCGGCCAGCGCCCGGCCGGCGACGCGGTGACCGACCGGAAGGCGGTGGCGGCGCCGGACTTCGGCTGCCGGTTCAGCGACCCGGCCGCCTGGGCCGCCGGCTCGGGGACGCGTCGCCTGTACCCGCCCTGCTGACCGCTGACGGAAACGCCGCTGGCCGGCACCCCGTGTTGCGGGGTGCCGGCCAGCGTTCGTTGTTCAGGTCAGCTGTTCCAGTGCTGGGCGACGAGGTCGGCGGCCTGCTGCTCCCACTGCGCGTACGCATCCGGGTAAGCCGAGACCTGCACGGTCTGGGCGGCCTCGGTCAGCGGCATGTCCTGCCAACCATCAACCTGCTTCAAACCCTTCTCGAAAGCCAGGGTCGAGTACTCGGGGTCGGTGATCTGCTCCGGCGTACCCCAACCCGAGGACGGCCGCTGCTGGAACAGACCCAGCGAGTCATGGTCATTCTTGTCGCCGAGGTGACCCAGGTTCTCCAACTTCGACTCCTGCAGGCTCGTGGCGATCGAGATAACCGCGGCCCGCTCCGGCAGACCCGCCTTCTTCGTCGCCGCGATGATCGCCTTCGCGTTCGCGGTCTGCTCGTCGTTCAGGGTGATCTTCGACTGGGCGCCCTGCACACCGTGCGGGATCAGCTTCGCCGTGTCCGGCTTGTCGGCCTGCACCGCCACCGCGACCGGCTTGCCCTCGACGGGACCGGCGTCGGCGTGAGCGGCGACCGGACCGGCGAAAATGCCACCGGTGAAAGCCAGACCAGCAATACCCAGCACGCTCTTACGCAGCATCGTGTTCATGAGGGAAAGCTCCATTCGGGGGTTGGCGCACAGCCCACCGACGGGGGTCGGCTATCGGGTGTGCGCAAGCACCGTCAGGCGCTCAAGAAGTCTTGGGGGATCCGGCGTGCGGGGCAGAGCCTCTTCGTCGCGCCGGGACCATGTACAACGACCAGCGGCCCACCATCATTCCGGGACCGGCCACCTCACCTCGGGGGCAGCCCCGGGGGTGGGCCACCCTGCCTTGGCGGGTCTTGCCGGCACCCCGTCGCGCGGGGGCGTCTTCCTCGGTCGTTCACCCGGATACAACGACGCCCACCCGCCGGCCATTCCGCCGCCAGGGTGCCGCCGACCACCCGATGAATCGGACAGCCCGCCCAGGTCGGGCGGGTCGGTGGAACACCATGTGGGTATCCGGGCCTGGGAGACACACATGGCGTTCCACTCGACACGACAAGCCGGGCGGGAACCGGACATACGACCCAGACGACACCCGGCCGGGCGGCCCTGTCGGGCGGTCAGTGGTCGTCGGGCTCCTCGGGGACCCACCAGCCGCCGCGGTAGAGGGTGCCGCGGGGCGGTTCGGCCGGGGCGGGACGGGGGCGGCGCGCCCGGCGTACCCGGCTGAGCACGAACCAGCCGACCGCTCCGGCGCAGACCACGATGACCACGTTCTGCAGCGTCCCGACGTACGCCTCCACGACGTGCCAGTTCTCGCCGAGCAGGTAGCCGGCGAGCACGAAGGCGCTGTTCCAGATGAGACTGCCCAGCGCGGTGAAGAGCAGGAAGACCGGTACGGGCATCCGTTCCACGCCGGCCGGGATGGAGATGAGACTGCGGAAGATCGGAATCATCCGGCCGAAGAACACGGCCTTGACCCCGTGCCGGAGGAACCACGCCTCGGTGCGGTCGACGTCCGCCAGCTTGACCAGCGGCAGCCGGCCCGCGAGGGCGCGCATCCGGTCCCGGCCGAGGGCGGCGCCGACGTAGTAGAGGGCCAGCGCACCCAGCACCGACCCGAGGGTGGTCCACGCGATCGCCCCGGCCAGGCTCATCCGCCCCTGGCTGGCGGTGAACCCGGCCAGCGGCAGGATCACCTCGCTGGGGATGGGTGGGAAGAGGTTCTCCAGGGCCACCGCGAGACCGGCGCCCGGGCCGCCGAGCCGTTCGACCAGGCCGGTGACCCAGCCGACGGGTCCTTCGCCGGCCGGTTCCGCGGCGCGCGGAGCCGTCACCCGGGGGCCGACGAGGAGCTGTGCGTTTCCGATCATCCGACAACGTTACGAGGCGACGCGGCCGGCGACCACGGAAACCGGGGCCCACTACGCTGCGGGCATGCGTACGCCGCTGCGCCTCGCGGTGGCCCAGCCGCTCTGCCGCTCGCACGACGTCGCCGGCAACGCCGAGCGGCACGCCGCCGCGATCCGGGCCGCCGGGGCGCGGGTGGTCGTCTTCCCCGAACTGTCGCTCACCGGGTACGAACTGGACGCGGCCCCGCTGGACCCCGCCGACGCCCGGCTCGCGCCGCTGGTGGCGGCCTGCGCCGACAGCGACGCGCTGGCGCTGGCGGGCGCGCCCGTGGCCGGGCGGCACATCGCGGTTCTCGCGGTGGACGGGGACGGCGCGCGGGTGGCGTACCGGAAGATGTGGCTGGGTGGCGCGGAGCCGCGGCATTTCCGGCCGGGGTTGGAGCCGGCGGTGCTCGAGGTGGACGGTTGGCGGCTGGGCCTCGCGGTCTGCAAGGACGCCGGCGTCCCGGCGCACCCCGAGGCGACGATCGCCCGGGGCGCCGACGCCTACCTGGCCGGCGTACTGGAGTCGGCCGACGACGCGGCGGTCCCCGAGGAACGCGCGCGCCGGATCGCCACCGCCCACGGGGTGTGGGTGGCGGTCGCCAGCTTCGCCGGGGCCACCGGCGGCGGCTATGCGCGGGCGGCCGGCGGTTCCGGCGTCTGGTCGCCGGCCGGGCTCGCGGTCGTCCGGGCCGGGACGGCCGTCGGGGAATTCGTCACGGCGACCCTCCATTGAGTACGGGCGGCCGGTGTCGGACCGATCGCCTACGGTGGGGCGACGGGCCGCCGGACCGGGAGGTGAGGGGCCGATGACGGGCACCGGCTCGGACCCCGGACCGTACGCGGCGGACCGGGAGGCCGTCGGGCTGCGGGCGCTGGCCGAGGTGGCCGTGGACCGGTCCCTCCCGCTGTCGACGGCGGCGGGCGAGCTGCTGTCCGCGTACGTCGCCGAGGCCGGGCCGCTGGGGTCGCTGCCCGGGGCGACCGCGCGGCGGCCGAGCTCGGGCCGCTCGACGCCGCCCGGCTACCCGAGGCAGCCGCCCTGGTCGGGGCGGCGGTCGCGCCTTCGGGGGGCGGCCCGTGAGCGGGCGGGTGGTGGGCATTCGGCGCTATCCGGTGAAGTCGCTGCAGGGCG
>NZ_MUYZ01000116.1:0-18170 GCF_003013775.1 Micromonospora sp. MH33 | reverse complement strand
TGCCGGGGGGCCGGCTCGTCGGCCGGCGCCTCCGGGCGCGGGTCGGCGTACGCGGTGGCCTCCGGCCGGGCGGGCGGGAAGCCCAGCTCGGGGAAGCCCGGCGCGGTGTCCGTCGGGCCCGGCTGGTCGAAGCCGGCGAGGAGGTCCGTGGGCCCGGCGAACGGCTCCGGGCCGCTGCGGTAGACGGTGCCGGCCGGACGACCGCCCGGGTCCTCGGCGACCCGTACGGTGACGGCGACCTGGATGGGCCGGCCGAGCCGGCGGGTCAACGCCTCGGTGATGGCCGGGCGGAGGCGGGACTCGATCACGTCCCGGGTGAACGCGTCCGGTACGGAGAGCAGCGCGGTGTCCTCGACGATCGCCCGCAGCCGGGTCAGCCGGAGGTACGCCCGCTGCTGCGCGGAGATGATCTCGTCGGCGAGCTCGTCGGTCGTCGCCGTCCACACCGCGGCAAGGTCGTTCGATCCGGTCACCGTCGTGCCACCCCCTCGCCTCTCCTCACGCCCGCCCGGACGGCTGACCGGTCGTCATCCACAAGTTATCCACAGCCTGTGTGTACCGACCGATTGTGGCCGCCCACCGGACGCGGGTCGGACCTGCCCCCCTGGTTCCCGGAGGCGCTGAAGCGGGTTCACCGTGCCGAACGATTCACTACCTTGTCCGGTCTTGCCGGCCAGCGACAAACCCGGACCCCCGACGCTGACCGCAATCGGGCACGCTAACAGCGCGGACCCCGCGCCATCAACCGTCGACACCGGGGCAGCCTTGTCAACATCAGTGAAAACCGCCCCTTCGGTCGCGCTTCCCGCGCTGGTCGGGGCCCTGGTGTGAGGTTTGACGGTCATTGTCGCCCTGCGTAGGCTGGAACGGCTGCTCTCTCGCCCTCTGCTAGGGTGATGGGTGCTTGCTGTCCGCGGTCGCTTCCCCGCATCGCCGAGGTCCCGCGCCACCGGGCAGCACCGATCGGAGGCCACCGTCGAGGTGGCCTGGACCACCACACGACCCCGGGCGATCCCCCGCGCGGGGCGTACGACAACGGAGAGCCTGACGTGAGCAAGCGCACCTACCAGCCGAACAACCGCCGGCGCGCGAAGACCCACGGCTTCCGGCTGCGCATGCGCACCCGTGCCGGCCGCGCCATCATCTCGACCCGTCGCGCCAAGGGCCGTACCCGCCTGTCGGCCTGAGGCCGACCGGTCCGGTCCGGGGACGTGGGCAGTCGTGCTGGCCGCCGCGCAACGACTGCGGCGCAGTAGCGACTTCGCCGCGGCGGTCCGGGGTGGCCGCCGCGTCGGCCGTGGCGCCGTCGTGGTCCACCTGACCCTCCCCGAGCAGACCGGACCCACCGCGACAACCTCGCCGGAGCCGGCGCGGAGCAGCGGTGCGGAGACCTCCGCACCCCGCCGCGCCGGCTTCGTCGTGTCCAAGGCCGTCGGCAACGCCGTGGTCCGGAACAAGGTCCGCCGCCGGCTCCGCCACCTGGTCCGCGAGCGGCTGGCCGACCTGCCCGCCGGCAGCACCCTGGTGGTACGCGCCCTGCCGCCGGCCGCCGAGGCGTCGTACGCCCGGCTCGGGGCCGACCTGGACGCCGCCCTCGCCGCCGCGCGCTCCCCCCGGGGCCGGCGGTCCCGGTGACCGAGCACACTGCCGCGCCACGGCCGACTACCGGTGCCCGCATGCTGCTGGCGCCCATCATCGCGTACCGTCGGTGGATAAGTCCGGCACTGCCGGCCCGCTGCCGGTTCTACCCGTCGTGCAGTGCCTACGCCGTCGAGGCGGTGTCCCGGCACGGTGCGCTGCGGGGAGCCTGGCTGACGGTCCGGCGGCTGTCGCGCTGCCACCCCTTCCACCCTGGTGGACACGACCCGGTGCCGGAGCCGGGCGACCGCCGCCGTGCCGACGTGACTGGAGCCTGAGTGTTTAGTCTCGACTGGATCTACTACGCGATCTCGTGGATCCTGCTGACCTGGCACTCGGCCTGGGACGCCATCGGGGTTCCGGTCGAGGCCGTGATCGGTACGAACTGGGCCTGGATCCTCTCCATCATCTTCCTGGTGGTGACGGTCCGGGTGATCCTGTTCCCGGTCTTCGTCAAGCAGATCAAGTCGCAGCGGGCCATGCAGGCGCTCCAGCCCAAGGTCAAGGAGCTCCAGGAGAAGCACAAGGGTGACCGGGAGACGCTCCAGAAGGAGATGATGGAGCTCTACCGGAAGGAAAAGGCCAACCCGCTCATGGGCTGCCTTCCGATGTTCCTCCAGATCCCGGTCTTCCTCGGCCTGTTCCACACGCTCAAGCGGCTCAACCCCGACAACCAGGGCAAGACCCTGTACGGCTGGACCGTCGAGCAGTTCCACAGCGCCTCCAGCGCGAAGCTCTTCACCGCCCCGATCTCCGGCCGGTTCGGCTCCACCGCGGACGAGCTGGCCAACCTGGGGGCGAACAGCACGACCGTCAAGATCGTCGCCGGCATCCTGGTGCTCATCATGATCGCCACCACCTACCTGACCAGCCGGCAGATGATCCTCAAGACCGGCTGGGCCGAGGACCCGCAGCAGCGCATGGTGCAGCGGCTGATGCTCTACGGCATCCCGGTCTCGCTGCTCATCTCGGGCTCGATCTTCCCGATCGGTGTGATCATCTACTGGGTCACCAACAACCTCTTCACCCTCGGCCAGCAGCAGTGGGTGCTGCGGAAGTTCCCGCCGCTGGTGCCGCCGAAGAGCAGCACCGCCGGCAAGACCACCGGCGGCAAGACCACCGCCCAGCCGGCCCGGACCGGTGGCCTGCTCGGCCGCAAGACCACCCAGCCGGCCGTCAAGGCTCCGGCCGCCGCCCCCAAGGTGGCCGGCCCGAAGCCCGGCGCCAAGCCGGTCAACCCGAAGAAGAGCGGCGGCCGGCCCGCCAAGCGACAGGGCTGAGCCCACCGGGCCGCTGCCGGAGATCCGGCGGCGGCCCGTTCCGGCCCCCGAGCTGCGACCGAAGGGTCGGCGCCGGGCCGGAACCGCCGCGCGGAGCGCGGTCACGGGCGAAACTGGCCCGTACAGACGTGCCCGAGGGCACCGGCGAGACCTCCCGCCGGCCCCGGGAGACCAGCGGACCCGACGGTCCGGCCGAGCGAGTACGGAGATGAGACCGTGACCGACACCAGCATCCCCAGCGCCGACCAGTCCCTGGACGAGGAGAGCGCGCCGGCCGCCACCACCGAGGAGGCCGAGGAGACCCAGGGCGAGGCCCGGGAGAAGAAGGCGCCCGCCGACAGCGACCTGTTCCGGCAGAGCGAGATCGCCGCCGACTACGTCGAGGGCCTGCTCGACATCCTCGACTACGACGGCGACATCGACGAACTGGTCTCCGGCGGTCGCCCGGTCGTCGAGGTGGTCGGCGGCCGCCTGCAGAACCTGGTCGGCCAGCGCGGTGCCACCCTGGAGGCGCTGCAGGAGCTGGCCCGGCTCGCGGTGTTCCGGCAGACCGGTTCGCCGAGCCGCCTGCTGCTCGACGTCGGCGGCTACCGCGCCGCCCGGCGCAAGGAGTTGGCCGCCGTCGCCAAGAACGCGGTGGAGAAGGTCAAGGAGTACGGCGAGCCGGTGCGTCTGGAGCCGATGTCCGCCTTCGAGCGCAAGTGCGTGCACGACGTGGTCAACGCGATGAGCGGCGTGGAGAGCGAGTCCGAGGGCGTCGAGCCGAACCGCCGGATCGTGGTCCGGCCGGTGGCGGACTGACCCGGGTGGCTTCCGACGAGACGACGGCGGGTGCCGTGACCGGCCCGGGCGGCGCGCCGCCCGGGCCGTCTCCTGTCCATCCCGATCCGGCCGTGGACCCCGTCTTCTCCACCGGCGATGTCCCGGCCGATCCGACGGTGCCGGCGGCGGGGCCCGCGACCCCGGCGGACCCGACCTTCTCCGGCGAGCCTGCCCCGGAGCCGGTCGTGGCGGCCGACCCTGCCACCGAGGTGACGACGGCTCTCTTCAGCGAGCCCCTGCCGCCCGGCGGATCCACGATGCCGGACCCGGCCGGTCCCGTCGACCCGGTGTTCGCCGAGCCGACCGCCGCTGCTGCGTCGCATCGCGGTGACCGGAGCGCCGCGGCCCCGGGTGATGACGAGGCGGGACAGTCCTTCGTGGACGGTGCGGACCGGTCCGCCGGCGAGCAGCCGTCCCCGGCGGGGGCGACGTTGCCGCCCGAGTTGGCGGACGCCGCCCGTACCCTCTTCGGCGACCGGCTCGACCTGGCCGCCGCGTACGCCGAACTGCTGGCCACGGACGGGGTGGTGCGCGGCCTGATCGGCCCCCGCGAGACGCCTCGGCTCTGGGACCGTCACCTGCTCAACTGTGCGGCGATGGCCGAGCGCATCCCGGAGGGGGCCAGTGTGATCGACGTCGGCTCCGGAGCGGGCCTGCCCGGTCTGGTGCTGGCCATCGCGCGCCCCGACCTCACCGTGACCCTGGTCGAGCCGCTCGCCCGGCGGACCTCTTTCCTGATCGAGGCGGTGCAGCACCTCGGGCTGACCAGATCGGTCCGGGTGTTCCGCGGGCGCGCCGAGGAGGCCGCGACCGGATCGCGCGACCGGGAGCCGCTGAGCGCCGACATCGTCACCGCACGCGCCGTGGCCGCGCTGGACCGGCTCGCCGCCTGGTGCCTTCCGCTGGCGGTGCCCGGCGGCCGGCTGATGGCGCTCAAGGGTGCCTCCGCCGCCGAGGAGATCGCCGAGCACGCACCGGCGGTGGCCCGGCTCGGCGGAGGCGAACCGGAGTTGCACCGGTGCGGGGCCGGCGTGATCGATCCGCCCGCGACGATGATTGAGGTGGTCCGCGAGCGGGTGGTCGGCCCGGCTCGGAAGAAGGGGCCCAAGCGCTCGCGGGGCGGTCGCCGCCGTGGCGCCCAGGGTCGGGACCGCTGACGCGGTAAGGCTGTCCGGACGCCCACCCGGTCGTTGGACCGGGTGGGCGTGAGCTGATCGATCAGAACCCGACGTGGACCCGCTGCGCCCGTCGGCCGTAGGCTGGCCGCGCGTCGATAGTGTGGAGCGGCGGTGCCGGGCGACACCCGAACCCGACCGTTCCCGCCGGGCCGGTGACGCCGCGCGGCGAGCGCGGGGGCCTGAAATGACGGGGTGCGGACCGACCATCCGGAGCGGGCAGGGATGACAGGTGCATGACGACGGCAGGTACGACGATCCACGGGTGACCGGGCCTGGGGGGCAGCCCTCTGCCACCGGCCCCGTTTCACGTGAAACCAACCACCAGGGTTGGCCGGCGACCGGTGAGCCCGACGACCCGTCCACGCGTCCCCCCGACTGCGATCCGGTGGTGCGCCGGGAGGCGCCGCGGACGGGTGCCGTGCGACCGACCTCATCCGTACCGGCAAACGTGCCGCTGGCCCGGGATCCGCACGACCCGAACGGCGGCCCGGCGAACGCCCCCGCCCCTCGGCCGGTTCCGGTACGCGGAAACGCGGCGGTCCCAGCGCGCTACGACCCGCAGCCGCCGGTGGTGGCCGTGCCACAGCAGCCCACCCCCGAAGCGGCGCCGGACGTGGCCGCGGGCGTGGCTGCCCCGGCCGACACGCCACCGGCCGGCGGCTACGGCGCCGAACCCCCCGCGAGCACGTACGTTTCACGTGAAACCCCGACGCGCGAAGAGGATGATCCCCCGTTGGCTATGGAGGCTATGCGCGCCGTGCAGATCCTGAATCCCAGTGGTGAGGTCACCATGCCCCGCCCCGAACGGACCCGGGTGATGTGCGTCGCCAACCAGAAGGGCGGCGTGGGCAAGACCACGACCACGGTGAACCTGGCGGTGGCGCTCGCCCTGCACGGCAACCGGGTGCTGGTGGTCGACCTCGACCCGCAGGGCAACGCCTCCACCGGGCTCAACGTGCCGCACCACACCGGGGTGCCGGACGTCTACGACTGCCTGATCGACAGCGTGCCGCTGGAGGAGGTCGCCCAGGCAGTCGAGGGCATCCCGAACCTGTGGTGCGTACCGGCCACCATCGACCTGGCGGGCGCGGAGATCGAACTGGTCTCGGTGGTCGCCCGGGAGTCCCGGCTGGCCCGGGCCATCGCCGCGTACCCGGGGCACTTCGACTACGTCTTCATCGACTGCCCGCCGTCGCTCGGCCTGCTGACCGTCAACGCGTTGGTCGCCGCGCAGGAGGTGCTGATCCCCATCCAGTGCGAGTACTACGCGCTGGAGGGCCTCAACCAGCTGATCCAGAACATCAACCTGGTCCGGCAGCACCTCAACCCGAAGCTCGAGGTCTCCACCATCCTGCTCACCATGTACGACCGGCGTACCCGGTTGGCCGACGCGGTGGAGCAGGACGTCCGGAACCACTTCGGGGACAAGGTGCTCCAGGCCGTGATCCCCCGGAACGTACGGGTCTCCGAGGCGCCCAGCTACGGGCAGTCCGTGATGACCTACGATCCCGGTTCGCGGGGGGCCACGAGCTACTTCGAGGCCGCTCAGGAAATTGCCGAGCGAGGCGTCATGGAGCCGGTGAGCCGGAATGCGTAGTGCGGAGAAGTCGCTGGGAGGCGTCGCATGAAGAACCGTCCTCGCGGCGGACTGGGCCGGGGGCTCGGCGCCCTCATCCCCACCGGGCCCGTGCCGGGCAGTGCCCCGGCGGCCGTCGAAACCGAGAACGGTGCGGCAGCGACCGCCCCGGCCGCCCCCATCGGCGGTGCGGCGGCGGCCGCGACCGAAGCCGTCGGCGCCCGGGAGGTGACCACCCCGGCCACCCCGGCGGCCCCGGCCGCGGAGCCGGAGCTGCAACTGAGCCCGGTCCCGGGAGCCCGCTTCGCCGAGATCCCGGTCGACAGCATCGTGCCGAACCCGAAGCAGCCCCGGCACGTCTTCGACGAGGAGGCGCTGGAGGAGCTGAAGACCTCGATTCAGGAGGTGGGTTTCCTCCAGCCGATCGTGGTCCGCCAGCTCGACAGCGAGAAGTACGAACTCGTCATGGGCGAGCGGCGCTGGCGTGCGGCCCAGGCGGTCGGCCGGGAGAACATCCCCGCCATCGTCCGGGACACTAAGGACGACGCGATGCTCCGGGACGCGCTGCTCGAGAACATCCACCGGGCCAACCTCAACCCGCTGGAAGAGGCGGCCGCGTACCAGCAACTGCTGGAGGAGTTCGGCGCGACGCACGAGGAGCTGGCCCGCCGGATCGGCCGGAGCCGGCCCCAGATCTCCAACACCATCCGGCTGATGAACCTGCCCGCCCACGTGCAGCGCCGGGTCGCCGCCGGGGTGCTCTCCGCCGGTCACGCCCGTGCCCTGCTCAGCCTCGACGACGCCGAGGCGCAGGAGCAGCTCGCCAAGCGCATCGTCGCCGAGGGCATCTCCGTACGCGCCACCGAGGAACTCGTTGCCCTGGCGCTCGCCGACGGCCCGGCGAAGACCCCGGCCGCGAAGCGCCGGCCGAAGCCGCACGCGCCCGCGCTGACAGACCTCGCCGACCGGCTCTCCGACCGCTTCGACACCCGCGTGAAGGTCGACATCGGCCGGAGCAAGGGGAAGATCACGATCGAGTTCGCGACGGTCGACGACCTGGAGCGGATCGTCGGGATCATCGGGGTGGGCCAGGAGGAGCAGCCCGGCGAGTGAGTACGTCCCTGTCGGTCTCGGCCGCGTGGTCCCTGCGGGGGCGACGCGGCCGAGACGTTTGGAGGGTCCGCCGGCCGGATGGCCCGGGACCCGGTCGGCTCGGTTCTGGTCGATGACGCGGGCCGTGCGTCGCCTCGCGGTGTCGCCGTGCTGGTTGTTCTGACGGTGGTGTGCCGCCGGAAGCCGGCCGGGCGGTGGTGCTTCCGGCGTGGGCCGGGGCGTCGACCCGACCCACGCAGTGCCCGCCGAGGTCGACCCCGCCCGGCAGAGGTGGCTTCGGCGGACGCCGGCCGGGGGTGGCTCCGATTGGAAGTCGGCCGGGTTGGCTTCGGAGAAAGTCGGCCGGATTGGTTTTGGTGGAAGCCGGCCGCCCCGGGATGGTTCCGGTGCACCGGGCCGGCAGGGGTGATTCCGGTGGGAGCCTGGCCGGCGGGGTGGTTGGGGTTGCTGGCTGAAGCCAGCGGCTTCAGGTCCGTTGGGCAATCCGCAGCGTGCCCCTGCGTCGGGGTGGAAGGGACGGCGGTGAGAGCGTCCTGAGCGACTCGGAACGGGTGGGCGGGTAGTCGAGGGTGCCGTCAGGGCTCGGGCTGGCTGAGGTCAACTGGGGAGGTCTCGGGGCGCGCCAAGGGCCAGGGCCGGCGGGCGTCTTCGCCGGCCCTGCTGCTGCCCGTCGCCGTTCCCGGCGGGACGAGCCCTGGGCCTGTGGCCAATATCGGGAGGGGACCCGGCGGCCAGCCCGGCCCGCCAGTGCCGGGCCGTGGACAGCCGGCCCGCCAGCTCCATGGGTTGCTGAGCGGGCTCCCGTGCCGCCGATGCCGGCAGCGGGCGGGCACAGGCGGGGTGCGTTTCACGTGAAACGGTGATGTGACGCGAGGGAGTCGGTTCCACGAGGACTCCGGCACCGGTCGCTCCCGCCGTCGTTCACCGTCGGCCACCTGTCGCCCGTGGCCCGCCGTTGGCATTGGCCGCCGGCCGGCGGACTGACCGGACAGCCCGGTGCAGCCGCTCCGCCGGCCACCCCCGTGGCGGCCTCCCTCACCCCGCCAGCTCCCTTTGCGACCAGCGCCTTCCCGCGCCCCGAGGCCCGTCGGCGGTCGGCACTCCTCACCGTCATGCGGCGTCGGCTTCCCGGCGGTACCCCTTGCTGAGGCGGTACCGGTTGCCCGGCCGCACCCCTGCCCCGGTGGTGCGTCTGCCCGCCCGCGGCCTCCGCTCGGCGGCGGCCTCCGCTCGGCGGCGGCCTCCGCTCGGCGGTGGCCTCCACCCGGCGGTGGCCTCCACCCGGCGGCGGCCTCCACCCGGCGGTGGTCTCCGCTCGATGGCGGCTCTGTTCGGGTGGCACCCTGCCGGTTGGAGGCCGCCGCCCGGTGGCGGCTCTGTGCGGTTAGCGCCCTGCCGGCTGGCCTCCGACCGGTGCGCCCATGGCCATTGGACTCCGTCCGGGTGGCGCTCCTGCCCAGGCGATGCCCCGGCGCAGTCGCGACTCCGCCGGGCGGCGCCCCGCGCGCGGTGGCCTCCGCCGACACTCCGTGCCTTTCCTGAGCCGGCATACCCCTGCGAGCCTCTTTGCCGATGTCCGTCTGTTGGCCGTTGCTCTTTCTTCAGCCGTCGTCGCCTCCACTGCTCCCCGGAATCGACTCCTGCCCTTCGCGAGGGCTGTGAGACCTTCTGGAGCCGTCTGCCGTCGCCTTGGCGTCCGGTGGGCGGTCCCTACCGATGGGGAGCCGGCTCTGAGGCGCTGAACGGGCGCGGTGGTCACTCTCATGGCGCCCGACGCCTCACACCCGGCGTTCGCCGGTCTCGACGACCCGAGTGCGTTGTGCCAGGTCCCCGAAAGCCCGCTCCGCCCCGCGGCCTTTCGGGGAGTCCGCAGCGTGAGCCGAGCGGCGTGCAGAGGCGGCGGCCGATTAGTCCGTCCACGAGCGAGACGGGCGGTCCGAGGCGTCCCTCCGATCCGAGTTGCGCGGGGGGCTCGTGCTCGGATTGGCCGCCCCGTGGTGGACCGGCTTTCACGTCGATGAGCGGAAGACGCATCTCGGTACCGCCCGGTGGGGGCCGGCTCTCCCGGATGAGCGGCACTGCCTACTTCGCTGTTTCACGTGAAACGCCGGGCCTCCCATCCGTCAGGCGGGTAGGCGCCATCCCTCTCCCCGTTCCAGGGCGGCCCGCTGCGCCTCGAATGGGCCGGGCCGTAATCGGGTGGCTGGCTGCTTGCCCACCACGCGGCAAGGGACGATTCGCCTCGCGGATCGGGTGTCGACCTCGCTGCTCCAACCGAGGGGAATCTCGCGGGTGTGACGCGGCTGCCGGGACCGGTCCACTTTCCGTCGGTCAGCCGAACCCGTCGCCCAACCGCCACGGGCCACGTCGGGTCGCGCCCTGCGGGAGATATCTGCGTCGGAGGCCGCCCGCCGTCCGCCGCCGGTCCGCCGAGCAGCGGGTCGGTCGAGCAGCGGGTCGGTCGAGCAGCGGGTCGGTCGAGCAGCGGGTCGGTCGAGCAGCGGGTCGGCGACCTGGGCTTCGGGCGTTCACCGAGGCTGCGCCAACCGGAGCGGTTCGAGGGGGTGTGGACGGGGGGAGCCTGATCGCTTCCGCCTGTGGGTTGGGCCGCGTTCGGCCATGAAGGCATCGGCTGACGCGGCCCGGCGATGCCCACCGGAGGGCTCGCCCGCAGGGGCTGGTTTCACGTGAAACACGCCTTGCGCTGCGAGCCTTGGTCCCCCCGGACGGCCCCCTCGCGAAGGAGCCGGAGAACCGTGAAACAGGCCGGTGCGGATGCCCGGTTCGATCGTTAGGAAGGAAGGATCGAGGCACCCCGCACTCCGTGGACAGCCCACCCCAGGTTATCCACAGCTGTTTTCCACAGGCACTCGCCGTTTCACGTGAAA
This sequence comes from Micromonospora sp. MH33, assembly GCF_003013775.1. NCBI lineage: Bacteria > Bacillati > Actinomycetota > Actinomycetes > Micromonosporales > Micromonosporaceae > Micromonospora > Micromonospora sp. MH33. The sequence continues at coordinate 7,675 of NZ_MUYZ01000116.1, read as the reverse complement.
CAGCGCGCGAAAACCCTTGCTGAGCAGTGGATGACGCGGTGTGGTGGCGATCTCAGCGGCCTGTGGACAACGCGGTGGACAACCCGTTGTGGATCGACGAGGAACGCTCGGCTGCCCGGCGGTCAGGTAGGGACAGGCGTCGCCAACTCGGTTAGGGTCAGCGTCGTGCAGGACACCCCTCCCTCAGTCCCGGACTTCACCCAGTGGCCCTCCTTTCCCTTCGAGGGCGATCTCCACGTCAAGCCGCTCGACGAGCCCGTACCGGTCGAGCCTCCCCGCCGCGGCGAGGGGCACCGGGAATGCACCGCGTGCAACGCGCCGGACGAGGCGTACATCTGGGTGGGTGAGCGATGGCGGGTCCGGGCGATGGACCGACCCACCGGCCTCCCGATGGTGCTGATCCTGGAGTCCCGGTCGCACCTCGATCTCGGCGACCTGCCGAACCTGCTCGCCGCGGAGTTGGGCGTGATGACCGTGCGCCTGGAGCGGGCCATCCGCTCACTGGACGGCGTGGCCCGGGTGCACGTCAACCGCTGGGGTGACGGGTCGGCGCACCTGCACATGTGGTTCCTGGCGCGGCCGTACGGTCGGCTGCAACTGCGGGGCACCTTCCTGTCCCTGTGGGACTCGATCCTCCCGCCGATCTCCGAAGCGCAGTGGCGGGAGAACCTGGCCATGGTCGCCGCGTGGCTCGCCGAGTTCGGCGGCCGTCCGCTGGCCGAGCCGCCCCGCATCCAGTGGCAGGCGCCGTCGAGCATCAAGGCCCAATCAGCCCGCGAGGCGGCCGGGGAGCGCGAGGAGGAGACCGCGTCGGTGATCGAGGCCGCGGATGAGATCCCGGAAGCCGAAGAGGCGGAGACCCCGGCGGCCGAGGGATCCTCGACCGGGAAGCCGGAGAAGGCGCGCACGCCGGAGGAGGCCGGGCCGGCCTGACGTCAGGGACGGCGGGCGGCGGCGCGGGTGACCAGAGTGCCGAGCGCCCGCCCGAAGTCCAGCCCGGCCGCCTGGACGGCCAGCGGCAGTAGCGAGGTCTCAGTCATCCCCGGGGAGACGTTGACCTCCAGCACGTGCGGCTGCCCCTCCGCGTCGACGATCAGGTCGACCCGGGAGAGGTCGCGCAGGCCGAGCGCGGTGTGTGCGGCGAGGGCCACCTCGGCCACCCGCTCGGTGGTCCCGGGATCGAGCCGGGCCGGCGCGTGCCAGGTGGTGCGGCCGGCGGTGTAGCGGGCCGCGTAGTCGTAGACGCCGTTGCGGGGGACGATCTCGACCGGGGGCAGGGCCTGCGGGCCCTCGCCCAGGTCGAGCACGGAGACCGCCACGTCCATCCCGGGCACGTAGCGCTCCACCAGCGCCGTCTGGTCGTACGCGAAACAGCCGACCATGGCGGCCGGCAGCGACGCGGCGTCCCGGACCACGGCGGCGCCCAGCCCGGATCCGCCCTGCGCGGGCTTGACCATCAGCGGCAGGCCGAGCCGGTCGGCGATCCGGTCCAGGACGGCCACCGCGCCCAGTTCGGAGAAGCGGTCGTGCGGCAGCGCCACCCAGTCGGGCGTGGGGATGCCCGCCTCACGCAGCACCGCCTTGGCGGAGGGCTTGTCCCAGGCGAGCCGGGACGCGCGGGCGTCGCAGCCGACGTAGGGCACGTCGCACAGGTCGAGCACGCCGCGCAGCGAGCCGTCCTCGCCCGTGGCGCCGTGCAGGGCGATCACCACGGCATCCGGCGGGTCGGCGGCGAGGGCGGGCAGCAGCGCCACGTCGGCGTCCCGCAGCTCGGCCTCCACGCCGACCGCGCGTAGCGCGTCGAGCACCCGCCGGCCGGACCGGAGCGAGACGTCCCGCTCGTAGGAGAGTCCGCCGGCGAGCACCAGCACGTGCAGTTCGTCGGTGGTGGCGGGTCCGGTCACGGAAGTGTGTGCGGCAGGGCTGACGGCCATGCGGGAATCATGCCAAGTCGGGACCGGGCGTGTCCGAGCCGCCCTGCCGGCGCCGCGGACCCGCGCCGCCGACCGCGCCGAAGACCTTGCGCATGGCGATCTCCTGCTCCATCACGCCGGCCAGCCGGCGGACGCCCTCCCGGATCCGCTCCGGCGGCGGGAAGGAGAAGTTGAGCCGCATGTTGCCGCTGCCGGTCCCGTCGGCGTAGAAGCCGGTGCCCGGCACGTACGCGACCCGGGCGGCGATCGCCCGCGGCATCATCGCCTTGGAGTCCAGGCCGTCGGGCAGGGTCGCCCAGACGAAGAGGCCGCCGGCCGGGGTGGTCCAGGTGGTGCCCTCCGGCATCAGGTCCGCGAGCGCGTCGAGCATGGCGTCCCGGCGCTCCCGGTAGACCTCGCGGTAGACCTTGAGCTGCTGCCGCCAGGGCATGGTGCCGAGGTACGTCGAGACGGCGGCCTGCGCGTAGCCGCTGGGGCAGAGGATCTGCGCCTCGCTGGCGATGACCAGCTTGTCGCGGACCGCGTGCGGGGCGAGGATCCAGCCCACCCGCAGCCCGGGCGCGAAGGTCTTGGAGAAGGTGCTCAGGTAGAAGACCCCGTCGCGGCGCCGGGCCCGCAGCGGCGCGGGCGCCTCGCCCTCGAAGCCGAGCTGACCGTACGGGTCGTCCTCCACCACCAGCAGCCCGGCACGCTCGCAGATGTCGAGCACCCGCTCCCGCCGCTCCTCGCTCAGCGTCACGCCGGTCGGGTTCTGGTAGGTGGGGATGGTGTAGAGGAACTTCACCCGCCGGCCGGCCCGGGCCAGGTCGGCGATGGCCACCTCCAGCGCCTCCGGGATCAGCCCCTCGGTGTCCATCGGCACGTGCATCACCTGGGCCTGGGCGGCCTGGAACACCCCGAGTGCGCCGACGTACGTCGGGCCCTCGGCGAGCACCACGTCCCCCGGGTCCAGGAAGAGCCGGGCCACCAGGTCGAGCGCCTGCTGGCCGCCGACGGTGACCACCACGTCCTCGGGCGAGGCGCCACACGACGCGTCGATCCCGGACAGCGCCATCACCTCGCAGATCCGCTCGCGCAGCTCCGGGGTGCCCTGGCCGATGCCGTACTGGAGGGTGGTGGCGCCGTGCTCGGCGCCGAGCCGGCCGAGCATCTCGCCGACCGCGTCGAGCGGCAGCGCCGCGATGTAGGGCGCCCCACCGGCGAGCGAGACCACCTCCGGCCGGCTGGCCACCGCGAAGAGTGCCCGGATCTCGGAGGCTGTCATCCCCCGGACCCGCCGGGCGTACCGGTCGGTGTAGTCGTCGAGCGTCGTGCCGGTCATGACATCACCTCGATCGGGTGTCGGCGGGGCTGCCGCCCGGTGTGGTACCCGCGATGCCGGCAACCATGGCGGCGCGGGACGCCGGTTGGTCGATCGTAATCCGCGCCGACCAGCACCGGGCCCGCCATGTGGGTACGTCCACATCCCGGACCGGCCCTCCCCGCCTCGGGTGGGCGTTCGCGCGTCCTCTCCCGTAGCGTCGGTCAGGGGCGTACGATCGCTCGTCGGGGGCAGGAAGGCGGCGGGTGACCGTGGTGGTCCCCGCTGGCGAGCCTATGGGTGGGGTGCTCATGTCGCGACGTCTGGTCAGTCTGACCCTGGACACGCTGGAGGACCTGCCCCGCTCCTGCCGGCAGTGCGTCTACTGGGAGCTGGACCCGGTCTCCGCCGAGCGTGCGTGCGCCGCCGGCGATCCGGGCCTGGAGAAGGAGGCCTGGGTCTCCCAGACGCTCCTGGAGTGGGGTTCCTGCGGCAAGCTCGCGTACGTCGACGGCATGCCCGCCGGTTTCGTCATGTACGCCCCGCCGGCGTACGTCCCGCGCTCGATGGCCTTTCCCACCTCGCCGGTCTCCGCGGACGCCGCGCTGCTCATGACCGCCCACGTGGTGCCCGCCTTCGCGGGCGGCGGCCTGGGCCGGATGCTGGTCCAGGGGGTGGCCCGGGATCTCACCAAGCGCGGCATCAAGGCGATCGAGGCGTTCGGCGACGCGAAGTTCGGTGACGACGGGGACGACCCGACCCGGGCCTGCCTCGCACCGGCCGACTTCTTCCTGTCGGTGGGCTTCAAGACGGTCCGCCCGCACCCGCGCTACCCCCGCCTGCGGCTGGAGTTGCGTACCGCGCTGAGCTGGAAGTCCGACGTCGAGTACGCGTTGGAGAAGCTGCTCGGCTCGATGAGCCCGGAGACGCTGCTCCGGCCGGTCCGGCCGGCTCCGGCCACCCGCTCGACCAGCTGACGGGCCGGCAGGGCTCAGTCCACCACCGTGCCGGCGGCCACCACCGCCCGCAGCTCGCTCACGTCGATCGAGCCGGTGGGCACGTCCCGCTCGATCGGGAAGTACATCCGCTGCACGGCGGCGACGATGGCCTCGACCACCCGGTCCCGGAACCGGGGGTCCACCAGCCGGCCCCGGTCGGCCGGCGAGGTCAGGTAGCCCACCTCCACGCGTACCGCCGGCATCCGGGTCAGTCGCAGCAGGTCCCACGCCTTGGCGTGGGTACGGCAGTCCCGCAGCCCGGTGCGGGCCACGATCTCCCGCTGCACCAGCCCCGCCAGTCGCTCCCCGGTGGCGGAGGTGACGCCGTTGTCGGTGCCGTAGTGGTAGGTGGCCACCCCGTCGGCCTCCGGGTTGGCGTGCCCGTCGGTGTGCAGCGAGATGAAGACGTCGGCGCCGAGGGAGTTGGCCAGCTGGGCGCGGTCCGCGTCCGGCAGGCAGGTCCGCGGGGAGGGGCCCCGGGTGAGCTGCACCCGTACGCCGGCCGCGGCGAGCCGCCCCTCCAGCCGGCTGGCCAGGTCGTGCACGATGTCCGCCTCCGTCCAGCGCAGCGGGCCGTCGGGCACGACCACGCCCGGGTCGGTGCCGCCGTGCCCGGGGTCGATCACTACGGTCCGTCCGACCAGGGTGGGCCCGGCCTGCCGGATGGCGTCGGACTCGCGGAGCCACTGGGGCCGTCCGCCGACCACCTTGCGGCCGAGGCGGCGCAGCGCGTTGATGGTGTGTGGACCGCACGTCCCGTCCGGTTTCAGCCCCATCTCCCGCTGGAACTGGGCGACGGCGCGGGAGGTGCGGATGCCGTAGATGGCGTCGGCGCGGCCGACGTCGTACCCCATCTCCAGGAGCCGCTCCTGAAGCGATCGGACGTCCTCGCCGATGAGCGGCTCGGGGACGGCGTGGTAGAGGGTGCGCGCGCCGAACCGCCAGCGCGCCGCGTCCAGCGCCTGCCAGGTCTCCGCGCCCACCCGCCCGTCCACGCTGAGGCCGCGGGACTGCTGGAACGCCCGGACCGCGCGTTCGGTCTCCGGGTCGAACTCGTCGCCTCCGCCGCCGGCCGGGAGCAGTTCCAGGCCGGTGAGGACGGTGCGGATCTCGGCCACCGCGGGGCCCCGGTCACCGGGTCGGATGGGACGCACGACGACCCCCTCTGCACGGACGCTGGCTGGCCGGACACTCCGACGGAGGCGCTGCCCGCCGCCGAACGCCTACGGAGCGTACCGTGGCCGGTCACCGACCGGCCCGGGTTCGGGGCAGGTCGGGAAAGGCGGAACCCCCGTCACCCGGGGTCGGGTGGACGGGGGTTCCGGTGGTGTCGGGTGTCGGCTCAGAGCGCCGACTCGATGAGCTTGACCAGCTCGCCCTTCGGCTTGGCGCCGGCGATGGACTGCACCGGCTCGCCGTTCTTGAAGATGGTCAGGGTCGGCACGGACATCACCCGGTAGGTGCGCGCCGTCTCGGGGTTCTCGTCGATGTTGAGCTTGACGATGGTGACCTGGTCACCCATCTCGCCCGCGATCTCCTCCAGCAGCGGCGAGACCTTGCGGCACGGACCGCACCACTCCGCCCAGAAGTCGACCAGAACCGGCTTGTCGGACTTCAGCACGTCGCTCGCGAAGCTCGCGTCCGTGACCGCCTTGGTTGCTCCCACTATGAAACCCCTCCTCCGGGACCTGTTCGTGAAAATCTTTCAGCCTTGCAGGGTGGCGATGAAGCGCTCGGCGTCCAGGGCGGCGGCACATCCCGTGCCGGCCGCCGTGATCGCCTGCCGGTAGGTGTGGTCGACCACGTCGCCGGCGGCGAAGACACCCGGGATGCTGGTCCGGGTGCTGGGCGCCTGCACCTTCACGTACCCCTCGTCGTCGAGTTCCACCTGGCCGCGGAAGAGCTCACTGCGCGGGTCGTGGCCGATCGCCACGAAGACGCCGGTGACGTCGAGGACCTTGCTCTCGCCGGTGTGCACGTTGCGCACCCGTACGCCGCTGACCTTGCCGTCCTCGCCGAGGATCTCCTCGATCACGCTGTTCCACTCGACCTTGATCTTCTCGTTGCCGAGGGCCCGGGCGGCCATGATCTTGCTGGCGCGGAACGAGTCGCGGCGGTGGATGATCGTCACCGACTCGGCGAACCGGGTGAGGAAGCTGGCCTCCTCCATCGCCGAGTCGCCGCCGCCGACCACCACGATGTGCTGGTTGCGGAAGAAGAAGCCGTCACAGGTGGCGCAGGACGACACGCCGTGGCCCAGGTACTCCTGCTCGCCCGGCACGCCCAGCGGGCGCCAGGCCGAGCCGGTGGAGAGGATGACCGCCTTGGCCCGGTAGGCGGTCTCGCCCACCCAGACGGTGCTGACCGCGTCGGAGCCGGTCTCACCGGTGTCCTTGAGTTCGACCCGGGTCACGTCGTCGGTGAGGAACTCGGCGCCGAACCGCTCGGCCTGCTTGCGCATGTTGTCCATCAGCTCGGGACCGAGGATGCCGTCCGCGAACCCGGGGAAGTTCTCCACCTCGGTGGTGGTCATCAGCGCACCGCCGGACTGCACGCCTTCGATGACCAGCGGATTGAGGTTGGCGCGCGCGGCATAGACCGCCGCCGTGTAACCGGCCGGCCCGGAGCCGATGATGATCAGGTTGCGGACCTCGTCCACTGCCGTCTCCCGATGTGTGTGTTCGTCACCGGCGCGCACCGATGTCGATCCCGAGTGCCGACGGCCCAGCGGCGCCGGCGCCTGACTTGCAGAACGTCATCGTACGAAGCGGGGATTCCCGAGCCGGTCATCCGGTGGGTCACGTCACGTGGCGGGACACGCCCGGGTGACCGTGACCTCACCCTACCCGCGTGGTGAACCGGGTGTCCGCGCCGGACCCGGGGACCCCGCACTCGGGTCCGGTCACCCAGGCCCAGCGCGCGCCGCCCGCGTCCGTGAAGGTGACCACCAGCGCCGGGCTGCCCTGGAACCGGGCGTAGTCGACCAGGTCGACGGTGAGCGGGCCGGCCGCGTGCTCGCCGCCGATCGCGGACAGGCAGGAGGCCAGCGCCTCCGGGGCGGCGAGCCGGCCCAGCGTCGCACCGATGCCGACCCGGTGCTCGTCCTCGCTCCCCGAGGTGGTCCCCTTGTCGCCGCCCACCGAGGGCGAGGGCGCACCGAACACGGCAGGCAGCCGGGTGAGCCCCTCGGGGGTGTAGTCGGTGCCGCTGTGCCGGGCCGGCCCGGTGGTCCGGAACGGCGCGGCGGCCAGCGGTGCGGCCTCGTGATCGGCCCGGCTCCCCGCGCTGTCGCCCGCTGCGGTGATCCGGCCGGCCCCCGCGTCGACCAGGTAACTGACCCCGAACCCGACCGCGGTCACCGAGGCGGCGGCCAGCGCGACCGGCCCGGCGAGCCGGCTCCAGCGCCGCGAACGGCGCCCCGGGCCGGTGTTCCGGCCCGGCCG
>NZ_MUYZ01000115.1:0-18293 GCF_003013775.1 Micromonospora sp. MH33 | reverse complement strand
CCGACGATGGCGATCGGTTCGTCGATGCCGGCGACCGGGGCGGCGGGCCGGCCGGCCGCGGGCGGCGCGCAGCCGGACAGCAGCGCGGCCAGCAGTAGCATCGTCCCGCCACCGCGAGCCCGGCCCACGGTCGTCGTCATCTCCGTCTCCCCTCGCCGCCTCCGGTCGTGCGCGGGGAGGAGGACGGGTGACCCGGTGACAAAGTTGACCCGGCGGGGACTCAACCTTTCCCCCGCCTCACCCGTCCTGTCCCGGGTGAGATGTGGAGAGGGCGGGCATGGCCCGGGGTGACGCCGAGTTCGTCGAGTTCGCCACGGCGGCGTCCGCGCGGCTGGTGCACGCCGCCTTCCTGATGACGGGCAACCATCACCAGGCCGAGGACGCGGCCCAGACCGCGCTGGTCCGCACCTACGCGTCGTGGTCCCGGATCCGCAACGGCGACGCCTACGGCTACGCCCGGTCGGTGCTGGTGAACCACCTCGTGGACACCTGGCGGCGGCCGATCCGGGAGTACCCCACCGAGGACCTCCCGGAGCAGCGCCGCGGCGACGTGGCCGACGAGGTGGCGACCCGACGCTGGCTGCTCACCATCCTCGGCACGCTCACCGCGCGCGAGCGGGCCGTCGTCGTCCTGCGCTACTACTTCGACCTTCCGGAGGCCCAGGTGGCCCGCGAACTCGACGTCTCGGTGGGGACCGTCAAGAGCACCGGTTCCCGCGCCCTGGAGAAGCTGCGCACCGCGGGCCTCACCGCGCCGGAGCCCCAGGGGACGCGCCGATGAACGAGGTGGACGAGCTGCGCCGGGCCATGCGGGTGACCGAGCGGGCCGACCGGAACGGCCTCGACCTCGCCGGGATCATGCGGGAGGGCCGGCGGGTGCGTCGCCGCCGGCAGGTCGCCGGGACCGGCGCGGTGGCGCTGGTGGTGGCCGCCGTCACGATCACCATCGGCGTGGCCGGCACCGTGACGCGGACCGGTCCGCCGGAGCCGCCGGCGGCGGGACCGGTCACCACGGCGCCCGCCACCGCGCCGACGCCGACCCCCGCCCCGGCGGAACCCCGGCCCCGGCCGGTCGGCGCCGTGGTGGGCAGCGGCATCCGGTACGGCGCCGACGAGCGGGTGTACTACGTGGTCCCCGTCGACGTGCCCGAGCTGCCCGGGGTGACGATCGGCCTGGTCGCCGGCCGGCGCTCCCCCACCGGCGAGCTGACCTCCGACTATCTGGTCAACGACGTGGCGGGCAGCGATCGCCGGCCGGGATTCCACCAGATCGGCTACGACCAGCAACGACGGCCGCCCGCCGACGCCCCCGTGCCCACCTTCGGGTACTTCGTCGGGCCGGCCGCGCGGATCATCGGCACCGTCGACGGCCGCCACGTCGAGGCCCGGCTGGCCCGGTGGAGCGAGGACCACCGACTGGTGATCTTCTGGTTCGACCCGGGGGTGCTCGCCCCCGGGACGCCGCTGGACGGGATCGTCGCCCGCGACGCCCGGGGCCGGAAGCTGTGACCCCCCGGGGTGGTTGCCGGCCCGGACCGCGGTCCTAGGCTGGGGTGGCAGCGCCGGGCGTTGACCAGGGAGGGATCGCCATGAGCCAGACCGAGCGGACCGACATCGCCGACGAGTGGAACGTGGCCGAGGACGACGGGGTCCTGGACGCCTCGGACACCCTCGACGACGACCGGGTCGACGACCCCCTCGACACCGGCATCGTCGCCGCGGACCACTGGACGGCGGCGAACCGGTTCGGCACCACCCCCGCCGAGGAGCGGGCCGGCGAGTCCCTCGCGCAGCTGCTCGCCCAGGAGGAACCGGACCTCGACCCGTACGCCGAGGTGGCCGACGACGAGGACGAGCTGACCCGCCGGGGCTACGAGCGGGAGGCGCGGACGGGGCGCCTGGTCGCCGACGACGCGGGCCTCGGTGAGGACGAGCAGGCGGACTCGGTCGCCTGGGACGCCGGCGTCGACGGGGGCGCGGCCAGCGCCGAGGAGGCCGCCATGCACCTGGTCGACGACCCGAACGGCCCGGGAGACGGCCCGCTGCGGTGACGACGGGCGGACGGTCGGGCGCGCCGGACGCCACGTACCACGGTCCGCAGGTGTCGGGGAGGACCAGCCGCATGGTCCAGGTCGGCGACGACCGGTCGAGGTGGTGCACCCGGGACCCGGTCCGCCGGTCCCGGCCGACGGCTCGACCGGCGTTGGCGCAACGCTCGCGTGCCCGACACGTCAGGTCCACCTGGCGCCCATAGCGTGCATCCGCCAATCGTTCGGCGTCAGTCAGGTGGTGCTCTGTCATGGCAAGTGTCGACCGTCGAAAATTCTTGAAGATGATGAGTGCTCCGGTGGCGGCGGCCGCCCTGCCGGTGGACTTCAGCAAGGCTCTCGCCATCCCGGCGAACAACCGGACCGGTTCCATCGAGGACGTCGAGCACGTCATCTTCCTCATGCAGGAGAACCGTTCCTTCGACCACTTCTTCGGCACCCTGCGCGGGGTGCGGGGGTTCGCCGACCCGCACCCGGTGACGCTGCCCTCCGGCCGGAGCGTCTGGCACCAGCCGAACGGCCCCGCCGACCTGCTGCCCTTCCGCCCCGACGTGCCGGACCTCGGGCAGACCTTCCTGCCCGACCCGCCGCACGGCTGGGCCGACACCCACGGCGCCTGGAACGGCGGCCGGTACGACCGGTGGGTGCCCAACAAGGGCGTGGTCACGATGACCCACCACACGCGCGGTGACCTGCCGTACCACTTCGCCCTCGCCGACGCCTTCACCGTCTGCGACAACTACCACTGCTCGGTGCTGGCCTCGACCGACCCCAACCGCTACCACATGTGGACCGGCTGGGTCGGCAACGACGGCAGGGCCGGCGGCCCGGTGATCGACAACGCCGAGGCGGGCTACGACTGGTCGACGTACCCGGAGCGGCTGGAGCGCGCCGGCGTCTCCTGGAAGGTCTACCAGGACGTCGGCCTGGGGCTGACCGCCGAGGGTTACTGGGGCTGGACCGGCGACCCGTTCATCGGCAACTACGGGGACAACTCGCTGCTCTACTTCCACCAGTACCAGAACGCCCGGCCCGGCACCCCGCTGGCGGACCGGGCGAAGACCGGCACCGAGATCCTTACGCAGGACCGCTCCCCCGAGGCGCTGCTGGCCGACTTCCGCCGGGACGTGGCGAACGGGACGCTGCCGCAGGTGTCCTGGATCGTCGCGCCGGAGGCCTACAGCGAGCACCCGAACTGGGGACCCGACTACGGCGCCTGGTACATGTCGCAGGTCGTCGACATCCTGGCCGGCCACCCCGAGGTGTGGAGCAAGATGGCCCTGTTCATCACGTACGACGAGGAGGGCGGCTTCTTCGACCACCTCGTCCCGCCGACGCCGCCGCAGAGCCGCGCCGAGGGCCTGTCGACCGTGCCGACGACCAACGAGATCTTCCCCGGCGACGGCCGGCGCGCCGCCGGCCCGTACGGCCTCGGCATCCGGGTTCCGATGATCGTCGTCTCGCCCTGGACCCGGGGCGGCTGGGTCAACTCGCAGGTGTTCGACCACACGTCGCTGATCCGCTTCCTGGAGGCCCGGTTCGCGAAGGGCAACCCCGACCTGGTCGAGTCCAACATCACGCCGTGGCGCCGCGCGGTGGTCGGCGACCTGACCACGGCGTTCGACTTCCGCACCCCGAACGCCTCGCCGCGGGTGACGCTGCCGGACACCACCGACCTCAAGCCGGTCGACCTCACCCGCCAGCCCGACGAGGCGCCGGTGCCGCCGGCCGATCCGCGCCTGCCCGGCCAGGAGCGCGGGGTCCGGCCCGCGCGGCCCATCCCGTACACCCTGCACGTGGACGGGCGGGCCGCCGGCCCGTCGCTCCACCTGGACTTCCGCAACACCGGGGGCGCCACCGGCGTCTTCCAGGTGCGCTCGGCCGATCCCGCGCAGCCGCCCCGCACGTACACCGTCGAGCCGGGCAAGCAGGTGAGCGACACCTGGGACGCCACCGCCGGCTACGACCTGGAGGTGCACGGCCCGAACGGCTTCTTCCGCCGCTTCACCGGTGGCGCGGGCGCCGGTGTCGACGTCCGGGCGCGGTACGACGAGCGCGACCACGAGGTCGGCCTGACCCTGGTGAACGCGGGCGCGAAGCGGGTCGAGGTGACCGTCGCCGACCGCTACTCGTCGCGGCGGACCAGGCTGTCACTCAAGCCGGGCGAGACGACGTCCCCGTCGTGGTCCGTGTCGCGGGCACACGGCTGGTACGACCTGACCGTCACGCTCTCCGCCGACGCCGCCTTCACGGCCCGGTACGCCGGTCACGTCGAGAACGGCAGGCCCAGCATCAGCGACCCGGCCATGGGCGGCCTGGTCTGATCTCCCTTCCGGCCGCACGACCCGAGGTGACCGTCCACCCCCCGACTCAGGGGGCGGGCGGTCACCTCGGGCGGCGGCGCAGCGTCGCCTTTCCGACGTCGGTGTTCCCGCGCACGGCCCTCAGGTCGTTCACTGTCGCCACACCGAACCGGCGAAAGGAAACCCCGACATGACGATCAGCCACCTCAGCGTCGGTCACGGGCCGCACCGGGTGCTGGCCCTGCACGGCTGGTTCGGGTCGGCGCAGGGCTGGGGCTGGCTGCCGGAGCTGATCGACGTCGAGCGCTTCGCCTGGGCGTTCCTGGACTACCGGGGGTACGGCGCGCGGACCGGCGTCGCCGGCGAGCACACCATCGCCGAGATCTCCCGCGACGCCCTGGCGCTGGTCGACTCGCTCGGCTGGGACACCTTCTCGGTGGTCGGGCACTCGATGGGCGGCAGCGCGGCCCAGCGGGTCCTCGCCGACGCCCCGGGGCGGGTGGACCGCCTCGTCGGGATCAGCCCGGTCCCGGCCGGCGGGGTGCCGTTCGACCTGCAGGGCTGGACGCTGTTCGACGGCGCGGCCGCCAACCCGGCGAACCGGCGCGCGATCATCGACCTCACCACCGGCAACCGGCTCTCCGGCCGCTGGCTGGACGAGCTGGTCCGGTTCTCCCTGGCCCACTCCACCCCGGAGGCGTTCGGCGCGTACCTCACCGCGTGGGCGCGCACCGATTTCACCGACGAGGTGAAGGGCAACCCGGTGCCGGCGCTCGCCGTGGTCGGCGAGCACGACCCCGCGCTGGGCGCCGACACGATGCGCGAGACCTGGCTGCGCCACTACCCCAACGCCCGGCTCGAGATCCTCGCCAACGCGGGGCACTACGCCATGTACGAGACCCCGGTGCGGCTGGTCACGGTGGTCGAGGAGTTCCTCGGGCGGTGATGCCGGGACGGCGAAACGGCGCGAAAGAGCTTCGGTGTCCCGCTCGGACGCTCGGGAAAATGCGGTAGTCGCCCGTCAGCGCGTGCCGGCAGACAGCAGCCGGCGCAGCAGCGCGACCAGCGCCGCCGCGTGGGTGCCGGCCGGATCCAGGTCGGGCCGGAAGTCGGCGATGCTCAGGCCGAGCAGCCGGGGCGAGGCGAGAAGCGGCGCCAGCAGGTCGGCCAACTGCCGGAGGCCCGGTCCGCCGGGTTCCGGATAGGTGACGGCCGGCATGGCCGCCGGATCGAGGACGTCGCAGTCGACGTGCAGCCAGACTCCCCCGTCGACGCCGGCGAGCAGGGCCGCGGCGCTCTCGCCGCACGCCCGCGGCGCGCCGACGACCGCCGGGGCGTCGATGCGCCGGATGCTGTCGGGCACCCGGGCCACCTCGGCGGCGGCCTCCGGGTCGAGGTCCCGGGTACGGTGGCCGACCAGCACCACGTCGCCGGGCGCCACGAGCGGCCCGGGCCCCCCGGCCGGCCTGGTGAGCTGCTCGGGACCGGAGCCCGTGAGCAGGGCCAGGTCCATGTCGGCCGTCTCCCCCGTCGGCGAGGAGGCGCCGTCGAGGAAGTCGGGATGCCCGTCGACGAACCAGAGCCCCACCCGGTCCCGGCTCCGGCGCAGCCAGGGCAGCACCCCGAGCAGCAGGCTGCAGTCACCGCCCACCACCAGCGGCCGGCGGCCGGGCCGGCGCCCGGCGGCGTCGTCGAGCCCGTCGGCCAGCACCCGCGCCGCCCGCGCGGTCTGTCGCAGCGCGCGTACGCCGGTCGCCTCGTCCCGCCGGGCATCGTCGATGACGATCGGCGCGTCCCCGGCGTCGTCGGGAACGAGATCGGACAGCCCGGCCGCGCGCAGGGCAGCCGGCGCGAGCCGCTCACCCCGACCGAGCGCCGAGCAGTCCCACGGCGCCCCCACCAGATACCAGCCCGGCGCTGTCACCCTCCCATCGTGGCATCCGCCGCGCGCGGGAGCGGCGGTGCTGCCGCCTCCCCACCAGGGCGGGAACGAACGCGTGTCAGGATGCGGGGCATGCGTGCGGTGATCTTCGACGAGTTCGGTGCCCGGCCCGAGGTCCGCGACGTCCCGGATCCGGTGGCGCCGGCCGACGGCGCCGTCATCCGGGTGGCGGCGACCGGGTTGTGCCGCAGCGACTGGCACGGCTGGCAGGGGCACGACCCCGACATCCGCCCGCCGCACGTCCCCGGACACGAGTTCGCCGGTGTCGTCGCGGCGGTCGGCGCGGGCGTCCGCGGCTGGCGGCCCGGCGACCGGGTCACCGCGCCCTTCGTCTGCGCCTGCGGGCGGTGTGCCGCCTGCCTCGCCGGCGACCAGCAGGTCTGCGAGCGGCAGACGCAGCCCGGCTTCACCCACTGGGGCTCGTTCGCCGAGTACGTGGTGGTGCGCGACGCCGACGTCAACCTGATCCGGCTCCCCGACGAGCTGGACTTCCCGACCGCGGCGGCGCTCGGCTGCCGCTTCGCCACGGCGTTCCGGGCCGTGGTGAGCCAGGGACGGGTGGCCGCGGGCGAGTGGGTGGCCGTGCACGGCTGCGGCGGCGTGGGCCTGTCGGCCGTGATGATCGCGGCAGCCTCCGGGGCGCGGGTGGTGGCCGTCGACATCTCCCCCGGCGCGCTGGAACTCGCCCGGCACTGCGGGGCGACGGTCTGTCTGGACGGCGGCGCGCTCACCGGGCCCGGCGCGGTGGCGGCGGCCGTCCGGGAGGCGACCGGCGGCGGCGCCCACCTGTCGCTCGACGCGCTGGGCAGTCACGCCACCTGCGTGGCGTCCGTGGAGAGCCTGCGGCGACGCGGCCGGCACGTGCAGGTCGGCCTCCTACCGGCCGCGCAGGGCCGTCCGGCGCTGCCCATGGACCTGGTGATCGCGTACGAGCTGGAGCTGCGCGGCAGCCACGGCATGGCCGCGCACGCCTACCCCGAACTGCTCCGGCTGGTCACCGCCGCGGTGCTGCGCCCCGGCGATCTGATCACCCGCACCATCGGTCTCGACGAGGTGCCGGACGCGCTGGCCACGATGGACCGGCCCACGACCGGCGGCATGTGCCTCATCGAGCCCCGCTGAGCGGGCGGCCCGACCGGCCGCGGACCGATCCCTCCAGGGACCGGTCCGCGGCCGGGCCGCTCAGCTGACCGTCACCGAGACGGTCCGCGGCGGCTGCTGGAGCTGCCCGTAGTTGTCGACCCCGCGGATCGTCACGGTGTAGGTGCCCGCCGGGATCACCGGCGAGGTGTAGGCGAAGTTCGACCCCGGTGAGCCCGGGCTGGTCAGGAAGGACGCGATCCACGGGAAGTTGCCGGGGGTGCCCGGGGTGCTGAAGGTGCCGGCGGCGTTCATCCCCTGGCCCGCGCCGTTGGAGATCTGGATGTCCACCCGGAGCATCCCGACGTCGTCGACGGCCCGGCCGGTG
This sequence comes from Micromonospora sp. MH33, assembly GCF_003013775.1. NCBI lineage: Bacteria > Bacillati > Actinomycetota > Actinomycetes > Micromonosporales > Micromonosporaceae > Micromonospora > Micromonospora sp. MH33. The sequence goes on along the minus strand of NZ_MUYZ01000115.1, from coordinate 10,532 downwards.
ACCACGATCCGGCCGCCGGTGTAGACCTCGCCCTCGACCGGGGTGATGCTCGGCTCCAGCCGCGGATCGAGGTCACCCGGGTAGACCAGGTACCGGGCCGTGGCGCCGGAGGTCGAGCCGTCCTGCTGGCCCGCCGTGTCGACCGCCCACGCCTCGACGCTGTACTCGCCCTTGGTCGGCAGGTCGATCGACAGGCTGAACGCGGTGCTCGTCGCGCCCGGCGCGGCCAGCGTGGCGTTCACCGTGGCGAAGGCGGCGGCCATGGTGCCGTTCGGCTGCACGTACCGGCCGGTGTCCAGGTCGCGCAGCGCCACCCGCACGCTCTGCACGCCCTTGTCGTCGGTCGCCGTGCCGGCCAGGTCGAGGTGCAACTGGTCGACGTTCTGGTCCACCCCGGTGAAGCTCAGCAGACCGTTCGGGAACGCGTCGCCGGGCACCTGCGCCGTGACGCTGAGCCGGCCCGAGTTGGTGCTCGACGTGGTGAGGCCCAGGCTGTCGGTGGCCCGTACCCGGAAGTCGTAGACACCCGGGGTGAGCGGCACCGTGGTGTAGGACCAGTTGTACGACGCGGCGCTCAGGTTGGTCGGCGAGATCCGGTAGTAGGCCGCGACCGAGTCGGCGCCCCATGTGCCGTCGGCGGCCAGCGCCTCCCGCGTGGTGGTGTTGCGCAGGTAGATCTCGACCGACTTCAGCGCGTCGTCGTCGGCGGCGGTGCCGGCGAAGGTGATCGCGGCGCCCGGCGCGACGGTGACCGGCGCGGCCGCGGTGGGCGGGGTCATCGGCGCGGGCGCGCTGATGGCCACCGTCGGCGGGACACCGGTCGACGAGACGGTCCAGTCCCGGGTGTCGCCGCGCAGGTCGCTCTGCCCGGCGGTGTCGACCGCGGTGGCGGTCATCTTCCACTGACCCTCGATGGGCAGGGCCACCTCGAACTGCCAGGTGGTCGACAGCGCGCCGATCACGTCCGGCTCGCCCCGGAAGGTGTTGTAGACCGCGGCGACCGTCCCGTCGTCCTGGAGGTAGCGGTTGTCGGGGGTGCGGAACGAGTAGATCAGCGAGCTGACGCCCTTGTCGTCGGTGGCGGTGCCGGTGGCCACGAAGCTCTTCGTGGCGAGCAGCCCGCCGGGCGGGGAGTCGATCCGGGTCGACGGCGGCAGGTCGTCGAAGCGGAACGCCTCGATCTTCTTGACGGCCTTCGTGGCGTCGCCGACGCCGTCGCGGCCGAACGTCTTCGCCTGGATCTGGTAGACGCCGGACGGCAGCGACACCGGGAGCGTCCACGTGGTCGAGGCGGTGTTCGGGGCGGCGACCGTGGCGTTGATGCTGTTGGCGGCGCCCCACGTCTTGAGATCGTCCTGGAGGAACTGGCTGGTGTTGCGGTTCTGGATCTCGATCTGGACCCGGCTGACCCCGGCCGGCGCCAGCGCCTGGCCGCCGAGCGTGAACGACTCGTTGGCCGGCTTCACCGCGCCCTCGATGGGCGTGACGATGGTGGTGTCGACCGCGGCCGGCGCCGGCGCCCTGGACTGGTCGAAGAAGCCGACCCGGCCGACGGTCTTGCCGCCCTTGACGTTGCCGTCGCCGCCGACGAGGAGGCCGCGCGAGGTGGCCAGCATGGCCTTCTCCCCCTCGTACGAGTTGGAGCCGGGGTTCCACTCCAGCGCGGTGCCGGTCTTCGGGTCGAGCGCGCCGAGGTGGTCGCGGCGGACCACCTGGTCGCCGAGCCCGTAGCCGCTCAGGCCCTGGCCGGTGCCGTAGCCGACGTTGTCCAGGCCCGGCCACGGGACGTTGGAGGTCGGCGACTCCTGCCAGCTGAAGTGACCGCCGACGTACACGGCGGTGGCGGTGATGGCCACCGAGTAGACGCTGTCGAAGTGCCGCGACACCCAGAGCGGCTGGACGTTGTCGGCGCCGGTGAGCGGGTACGCGATCGCGGTGTCGTTGATCGGCGGCCGGTCGCCGCCCGAGCCGCTGGTGACGACGAAGTAGGAGTCGTCCGGCGCGATGTCACCGGCGAACACCCGCTGGATGCCGCCGACGAAGGAGAGGTTGTCCTCCCACAGCCGGGTACGCCACGGCAGCAGGGCCTTGGTGGCGGTGTTGACCAGGCCGACGCCGTAGCGGTCCTGGCCGGCGATCTGCCGGCCGGTGTGGACGACGAGCAGCTTGCTCCGGTCGTGGGTCAGCTTGAGCTGCTGGACGGTGAGCATGCCGCCGACGCCGATGCCGCCGGTGAGCGGCAGGTTGAAGCCGGTGTCCACCGCGCCCGTGGTCGGGTTGAGCGCGACCAGGCCGCTGCGGCTCACCCCGTTCACGGTGCTGAACTGGCCGCCCACGTAGACCGCGGTGCTGCTCACGGCCAGCGCGGTGGCGCGGGCGTTCGCGGTCGCGGTGAAGGCGGCGATCGGCGCGCCGGTGGTCGGGTTGAGCCGCACGATCTTCCGCTTGGCGACGCCGCCGACCGTGTTGAACGAGCCCGCGACGTAGAGCGACGACCCGTCGGGCGACGCCTCGACGGCCTCGACGGACCCGTCGAACGTCGGCTTGAAGCCGGTGTCGACCTTCCCGGTGTCCAGGTTGTACGAGGCCAGCGACTTCTGGGCGATGGTGGTCCCGCCGACGTTGGCGATCGAGGTGAAGGTGCCGGCGATGAAGACCCGGTTGCCGATCACCTCCAGGTCCTTGATCTCGCCGTTGGTGATCCTCGGCGTGTCGGTGCGCGGCACGCTCGGCACCAGCCGGGTGTCCCCCGGCACGACCTGTGCTGCGGTGGCGACCGTGCGCGCCGCGCCGACCGCGGCGGTGCTGCTCATCGCCGCCGCGCCGGTCCGCACGGCGGTGCCGGCGTCCGTGGCGGTGAGCTTGGTCGCCACGGTGCCCGCGACCGCCGGTACGCCCATCACCACGACGGCCCCGGCGACCAGACCCGCGACGGTGCGACTCCAGACCTGCATCCAGTCAACTCCCTGTGAACGCCCGAGAGGCACCACCGGGTCGGTTCCCGGCAACGTCCACCCGCCCGCGTGCCGGACGTCACCGTAGAAGGCACGGTCTTTTCGCGGTACCGCGCCGCACCGGGATTCCACCGCACGGCATCAATTCCGGCCGCACCGGCGGGCCGCACCGCCTTCGGACCCAGACCCGCTCGCCCGATCGGATGGCGCGGGCCTGCTCACCGGGGCTCCGCCCGCCTGATCAGCGGATCAAGCGGTGGGCGCGACGTGGTCGCGCCAGGAGTGCCGCGGCTCGTAGCCCAGCACCCGGCGGGCCTTGTCGATGCTGAGCAAAGTCTCGTGCTCGCCGAGTTCCCCGCGGATCTCGACGCCCGGGTAGACCTCGGCCATCAGGTCGGCGCTGGACCTGCTCATCACGGTGTCGGCGTTGGCGATGATGAAGACGTCGGCGCCGGGCCGGCCGTGGACGAGCGCCCGCTCGACCGCCTGGGCGCCGTCACGGGCGTCGATGTAGCCCCAGAGGTTCCAGCGGCGCAGCCGCGGGTCGGCGTCGAAGGACGGGAAGCTCGCGTAGTCCTCGACGTCCATCACGTTGGAGAAGCGCAGGCCGACCATGACCAGCTCCGGGTCCCAGCGGCAGAAGTGCCGCGCCATCTCCTCCTCGAGGGCCTTGTTCAACGAGTAGGTCGACTCGGGGCGCGGCGGGTACTCCTCGTCGACCGGCGCGTACGGCGGCGGGGTGTCGAACGGCAGCCCCAGCACCGTCTCGCTGGAGGCCCAGACCACGCGCTTGATCCCGGCCGCCCGGGCCGCCGCGAAGACGTTGTACGTCGCGGCCGAGTTGTTCGCGAAGGTCGCGGCGTTGGGCAGCAGCCCGGGCGCCGGGACCGCCGCCAGGTGCACCACCGCCTCGACGCCGCCGGCGTGCTCGTCGGCGCCGCCGGTGAACGCCTCCACCACCTGCCCGTAGTCGGTGAGGTCGACCAGGAGGAACTCGCCGTCGACGTCGCGCGGGTCGCGCCCGCCGGCGCGGTCCACCGCGAGCACGTCGACGCCCGCCGCGCGCAGGTGCGCGACCACGGCGCGACCGAGCTTTCCGGCGGCGCCGGTGACGACGACACGCGTGGGGAGGGTGGGCGGCACAGGCTCGGTCATGGCCCCATCTTTCCTGCCGCGCCGGGCGCCGCACGCGCGGCCCGGCACTTTACACGGTCGGGTGGAAACGGGCCATGCGCACTATCCGGCGCCCAATACAAAACTGCCCCCGAAATGGAGATACGGGCGCCGGAGGCCGCCTAGAAGAGGTCATCACCCATCCATCGGGCCAATCGTCCGCCTACCGGACATTCACCGGCCCGGGTCGCCTCCCCACCCGACGGACGGGCCGCCCCCTGCCCCCGGGAGATCCGATGAACGCGCAGGTGAAAGGTGGTGCGGTGGCGTCCGGGCGCACGCGGTGACGCGTTGCGCTGTCAGAAAAGTTGCCACCGATCGAGAAATAGACGAACGTGCGACGGCGCTGGCCGAACGCATCGGCGGCCGGCACGATCCGGGGATCCCGCCGAAGATCACCAGTGCCATCATGTGGACAGGCAATTCCTATCGAGGGATCTGCACCTGTCGCATGATTGAGCTGATCACGAGGGCCGACGCCGGCAATTTCCGGCCTGCGGATCCGATCCGCCGGCCGGCCGTGTCCCAGCCGCCCCGCACCGTACCCACGGCTGTGCTCGACCGGGCCGTTCCGGCCGCACGCCGGCCGGCCGTCAGCGACAGGTGTCCGATACCCGATCACGAGCAAATGGCGGACCGGGACGGCGCGTGGGCGGCGCTCCCCGGGCCGGCGCGGGAGCAGAGGAGGCGGACGCGATGACCGACGTCCTGAGGTCCCGGCGGTCCACGCCGGACACACCGCCGCGGGACGATCCGGCGGGCGCCGCCCCGGCTCCGGCCTCGGCCGCACAACACCAGATGTGGCAGCTCAGCCGCCTCGACCCCGGGACGGCCGGCTACCTGGTGCCGCTGGCGTACCGGCTGCACGGCCCGCTGGACGTGGCGGCCCTGTCGGCGGCGCTCGACGGGCTGGTGGCCCGGCACACCGCCCTGCGCACCACCCTGGCGCCGGCCCCGGACGGCCCGCCCGACGGCGACGCGGGGCGGCTGGTCCAGGTGGTCCACGAGCCACGCCCGGGGCTCCTGCGGGTGCACGACCTGAGCGGGCTGCCCACCTGGCAGCGCGACCAGGAGCTGCGGGCCCGGACGCACGCCGAGGCGGGCACCCCGATCGACCTGGAACGCGGCCCGGTGCTGCGCGCCCTCCTGCTGCGCTGCGCGCCGGAGGAGCACGTCCTCCTGCTGACCTTCCACCACGTCGCGGTCGACGAGTGGTCGCTCGGCATCCTCCACGACGAGTGGGAACGGCTCTACGCCGCACACCGCGCGGGGCGGCCGGCGGACCTCGACCCGGTCGACGTCGACTGCCGCGACCACGCGCTCCGGCAGCGGGACTGGCTCGACGGTCCGGAGGCGGCGGCCCAGCTCGACCAGTGGCGTGCGGAACTCGCGGGCGCGCCGGCCGTGCTGGAACTGCCCACCCGCGGCCCGCGCCCCGACGTGCCGTCCAGCGCGGGGGCCACCCTGTCGGTGCCGCTGGACGTCCCCACCGAGGCGCTGACGGCGCTGTGCCACCGGATGCGGGTCTCCCCGTACATGGTCATGCTGGCCACGCTGCACGTGCTGCTGGCCCGCTGGACGGGGCAGCGCGACATCGTGGTGGGCACGCCGGTGGCCAACCGGCGGCGGGCCGACGCGCAGCGGCTCGTCGGGCTGCTGCTGAACACCGTCGCCGTCCGGGCCCGGCTGGACGACAACCCGTCGTTCGAGACGCTGCTCGGGCGGGTGCGGACCGCCGCCCTGGCGGCCCTGAGCCGGGAGGAACTGCCCTTCGCGAGCGTGGTCGAGGCGCTGCGTCCGGCCCGCCGCCCCGGCTTCACCCCGCTGTTCCAGGTGATGTTCGTGTACGGCCGCGAGGCGGCGCCCCCGCGCCTGGACGACCTTGAGGTCACCCCGGTCGAGGTGCCCGTCGACACCGCCAAGTTCGACCTCACGGTCTCGGTCCGGGAGAACGCCGACGGCCTGCGGACCGCGCTGGAGTACCGGACCGACCTGTTCGAGTCCGACGCGATGGCCCGCCTCGCCGGCCACTTCCAGACGCTGCTGCGGTCGCTGGTGGCCGAGCCGGGCGCACCGGTCGGCTCCGCCGCGATGCTCGCCCCCGACGAGTACCGGCAGCTCGTCGGCGAGTGGAACCGCACCGCCACCCCCGCCAAGCCGGACGACCTGGTCCACCTGCTGATCGAGCGGCAGGCGCGGGAGACCCCGGCCGGCGTGGCGGTGACCGACGGCGACACCGCGCTGAGCTACCACGAGCTGCACCTGCGCGCCGAGGCGCTGGCGGAGACGCTGCGCGGGCGGGGCGTCGGCATCGGCAGCCTCGTGGGGGTGCTCCTGCCGCGCGCGGTCCCGTTCGCGGTGGCGGTGCTCGCCGTGCTGCGGACCGGCGCGGCCTACGTACCCCTGGATCCGGCCAATCCGCCGGCCCGGCTGCGGTACCTGATCGCGGACACCGCGGCCCCGGTCGTGCTCACCTGCGCCGAGCTGGCGCACCTCGTGCCCGACGGCGTGGCGCTGCTGGTGCCCGGCCCGGACACGCCGGTCCCGGCCGCCGAGCCCGGGCGGGGCGCCGGCGGCGGGCCCCGGCGCCGGGCCCGACGCCGGCCGCAGCCGTCGGCGGAGGACCTGGCCTACGTCATCCACACCTCCGGCTCCACCGGCCGCCCCAAGGGCGTCATGGTCACCCACCGCGGCGTGTGCAACTACGTGCGCTGGGCGGCCCAGGCCTACCGGCTGCGGCCCGGCGACACCCTGCCGCTGCACTCGTCGGTCGGCTTCGACCTGACCGTCACGAGCCTGCTGGTGCCGCTGGTCAGCGGGGCCACCGTGCGGATGATCGGCGAGCACCTCGGCCCGGAGGCGCTGGGCGAGGCGCTGCGCGAGCAGCGGACCCCGTTCGGACTGGTCAAGATCACCCCGGCCCAGCTCGACCTGGTCCGCCACCAGCTCCGCCCCGCCGAGCTGGCCGACCGCACCCGCTGCTTCGTGATCGGCGGCGAGAACCTGCGCGCCGACCAGGTGGCGCCGTGGCGGGCCCACGCGCCCGGCACCGCGCTGGTCAACGAGTACGGGCCGACGGAGACCGTGGTCGGCTGCGCCGCTTACGAGGTCGACGCGGCCTCGCCCGCCGACGGCTCCGTACCCGTCGGCCGGCCGATCGCCAACACCCAGCTGTACGTGCTGGACGGGTGGCAGAACCCGGTCCCGGCGGGCGTGGTCGGCGAGCTGTACGTGGGCGGGGCCGGCGTGGCACGCGGCTACCTGCACCAGCCGGCGTTGACGGCCGAGCGGTTCGTGCCGGACCCGTTCTCGGGCGTCCCCGGCGCGCGGCTGTACCGCACCGGCGACCTCGTCCGCCTGCGCCCCGACGGGCACCTCGAATACCTGGGCCGCACCGACCACCAGGTCAAGCTGCGCGGCTACCGGGTGGAACTCGGCGAGATCGAGGCGGCCGTCCGGCGCTGCCTGCCGGACGCCGACGTGACGGTGCGGCTGCGCCGGGACGACCCCGACGACCCGCGACTCGTCGCCTACCTGGCGGGCGGGGCGCAGACCGACCTCGCGGCCCTGCGGGCGGCGCTCGCCGCCGACCTGCCGTCCTATCTGGTGCCCGCCGCCTTCCGGCTGCTGGCCGTCCTCGAACGACTGCGCGACCGGCTCGGCGACGTGGTCACCGTCACCGACCTGTTCCGGCACCCCACGGTCGACTCCCTGGCCACGTTCCTCGCCACCGCCACCACCGCGGCGACCGCGCCGGCCGCCGCGCCGGCCCCGACCGCCCGGCCCCGCGTCGGCGCGCACCACGGCACCGGGCAGCCGGGCGGCCTGATCGCCGTCGTCGGCATGGCCTGCCGCTTCCCCGGCGCACGGACCGTCGACGAGTACTGGCACAACATCCGCACCGGGGTGGAGTCGGTCCGGGAGTTCAGTGTCGAGGAGATGCTCGCCGACGGCGCGGATCCCGCCCGGCTCGACGACCCGGCGTACGTCCGGGCCGGCACCTGGCTGCCCGGGATCGACGAGTTCGACGCGGCCTTCTTCGGGATCACGCCCCGGGAGGCGCAGACCCTCGACCCGCAGCACCGGCTGCTGCTGGAGTGCGCCTGGCACGCGCTGGAGCACGCCGGTCACGACCCGTCCCGGTATCCCGGCCGGATCGGCCTCTTCGCCGGGTCGGGTCGCAGCAGCTACCTGCTCGACCACCTGAGCGGCCACCCCGAGCTGACCGGCGCCATCGGCGAGCACCAGCTCTCGATCAGCAACGACAAGGACTTCCTGCTGAGCCGGGTCGCCTACAAGCTCGACCTCACCGGCCCCGCGGTCACCGTCGCCACCGCCTGCTCGACCTCGCTGGTGGCCGTGCACCTCGGCCGGCAGAGCCTGCTGACCGGCGAGTCCGACCTGGTCCTGGCCGGCGGGGTCAGCATCTTCCCGGCGCAGCGGCGCGGCTACCTCTACCACGACGGCGGGATCTACTCCCCCGACGGGCACTGCCGCCCGTTCAGCGCGGACGCGCGCGGCAGCATCGAATCCAGCGGGGTCGGCGTCGTCGCGCTCAAGCGGCTGGAGGACGCGGTCGCGGACGGCGACACCGTCTACGCGGTGATCCGCGGTTCGGCCGTCAACAACGACGGGGCACGCCGCACCGGCTACACGGCGCCGGGCGTCGCCGGTCAGGTCGAGGTGGTCAGCAGCGCGCTGGCCACGGCCGGCGTGGACCCCCGCTCGGTGAGCTACGTGGAGGCGCACGGGACGGGCACCAGCCTCGGCGACCCCATCGAGGTCGCCGCGCTGACCGAGGCGTTCCGGCGCGGCACCGACGACCGCGGCTTCTGCGCCCTCGGCTCGGTGAAGGCCAACATCGGGCACACCGACGCCGCCGCCGGGGTGGCCGGTCTCATCAAGACGGTCCTGGCGCTGCACAGCCGTACGCTGCCCCCGACCATCAACGTGAGCCGGCCCAACCCGGCGATCGACTTCGCGGGCAGCCCGTTCTACCTCAACGACAGCGCCCGCCCGTGGACCGCCGACGGCCCGCGCCGGGCCGGGGTCAGCTCGTTCGGCATGGGCGGCACCAACGCCCACGTGGTGCTGGAGGAGCCGCCGGTCACACCGGTGCAGCCGCCGGCCGAACCGGCCGCCGGGCCGCACCTGCTCGTCGTGTCGGCCCGTACGCCGGAGTCGCTGGAGCGGCAGGCCCGCCGGCTCCGCGACTGGCTCGACGGGCGGCCGGAGGTGGACCTCGCCGACGTCGCGGCCGGCCTGGGCCGCCGCCAGTCGATGACCCACCGGCGGTTCCTCGTCGCGGCGGACCGGGCCGACGCGCTGGCCGCCCTCGACGCGCCGCAGCGCCAGTTCACCGCCGCCCACCCCGGGGGCCGGCGGCCGCTGGTGTTCGCCTTCCCGGGCCACGGCGCCCAGCACGTGGCGATGGGCGCCGGCCTCTACCGCGCGGAGCCGACCTACCGGGCCGTGGTGGACGAGTGCGCCGACCTGGTCCGCGACGACCTGGGGCTCGACCTGCGTACCGTGCTCTGCCCCGCGCCCGACGGCCACGCGGAGGCCGAGCGGCTGCTCGCGGAGCCGCGGCTGGTCCAGCCCGCGCTCTTCGTCACCGGGTACGCGCTCGCCCGGTCGCTGCTCGCCCGGGGCGTGACCCCGGACCTGATGGTGGGGCACAGCCTCGGCGAGTACGTGGCCGCCTGCCTGGCCGGGGTCTTCTCGCTGGCCGACGCGCTGCGCCTGGTCTGCGCCCGGGGCGCGCTGGTCGGGCGGACCCCGCCGGGGGCGATGCTCGCGGTGGGCCTGCCCGAGACGGCGGTGGCCGCGCTGCTGGACGACCGGGTCTCGCTGGCCGCCGTCAACGCCCCGGAGCTGTGCGTGCTCTCCGGCGACCCGGAGGCGATCGGGGCGCTGCGCGAGCGGCTGACCGGCGAGGGCGTCGACTGCCGGCCGCTGCGGGTCGCCCGCGGCTACCACTCCGCCCTGCTCGACCCGGTGCTCGACGAGTTCGCCGAGCACGCCGGCCGGGTCGCCTACCACGAGCCCGAGCGCACCTACCTGAGCAACCTGACCGGCGGCCCGGTCGTCCCGGGGCAGGTCACCGACCCGGCGTACTGGGTGCGGCACATGCGCGAGCCGGTCCGGTTCGCCGAGTCGGCCGCGCTCCTGGCCGAGCAGGACGTGGTCCTCGCGGAGCTGGGTCCCGGGCACGCCCTCGGCGGCCTGGCCCGGCTGGCCGGCCTGCGGCCGGCCCAGGCCGTGGCGGCCATGCGGCACCCGCGCGCCGACGCCGACGACCTCGCCACGCTGCTCGACGCGGTCGGCCGGCTGTGGCTGGCCGGCGCGCCGGTCGACTGGGCCCGCTTCCACGGCGACGGGCGCCGCCGGCTGGCCCTGCCCGGC
>NZ_MUYZ01000114.1:0-18317 GCF_003013775.1 Micromonospora sp. MH33 | reverse complement strand
CCGGACGCCCCGCTGCGCAGCGCCGGCGACGGGGCCGCCGCGGCGGCCTGGCTCGCCGCCCGCGACCTGCCCGAGGTCGCCGACCCGGCGGCCCTGCACGCCCTGCTGGTCCCCCCGACCTGACGCGGCACCCGGCCGCTTCCGCCGGCCCCGGCGAGCGCTTCGCTCGGGCGCTCGCCGGATCTTGGCGAGTTGTCGTTCGCGGGCAACGGTAGGTCGCCAAGATCTGCGAATCCTGCACGACCGCACCACCCGGCCGGCGGATGGCGCCGATCGCGGGACGGCCGGCGAGTCAGTGGTCGAAATCGGTCATGGCCGTTCAGTGAGCCGTAGCTGGCGGCCAGCCGGCCCCACCCGCCGCCTCGCCGAAGCGGTGCGCCGGACCGCACTCCCGAGCAAAAGCGGGCCGGTCGACAAGACGTCGACCGGCCCGCTTCGGGGTGCTGACTTCAGGCGTTCGGGTAGCCCTGCTGCTGCGGCTGGCCGTACTGGCCCTGGGGCTGACCGTACTGGCCCTGCGGGGCCGGCTGGCCGTACTGCGGCTGCGGCGCCGGGTGGCCCGGCTGCTGCGGGGCCTGGCCGTAGGGGCCCTGCGGCGCCTGGCCGTAGGGGGCGGGCTGGCCCTGCGGCGCCGGCCAGGCCTGGGCCGGCTGGCCCGTGGCGGACGGTGCGAACTGGCCGGGCTGGGGCGCGCCGGCGAACTGGTGCGCTGCGGCCTGCTCGCGGGCCTCCTTGCGGGCCTTCACCGCGCGCACGATCAGCAGGATCGGCAGGATGAAGACGTAGAAGAAGATCCGGTAGGAGCCGCCCTCGAAGAGGAACATCAGGTAGAAGCCGTAGGCGAAGAAGGCCAGGCCGATGACCACGTTGAGGATCCGGGCACCGGTGCCCTGCTCCTTGATGGCGATGCCGATGGCGACCATAGCGATGCCGCCGAGCAGCAGCAGGAGGTCGTAGATGAGGAAGAACATGTGATCCCTGTCAATCGGTGAAGGTGCCGGCCCACGATAGAGGAGCCCTCAGCGGTCCCGCTGCCCCGTTGCCTGTGGCAACCAACACCTCACCCCACGGCCGGCGCACCTCACTTGAGCTGCCCGGCCGTGAGGCCCGCCTGGATCTGCCGCTGGAAGGTCACGTAGACCACCAGCACCGGCAGCACCGCGATGGTCAGGCCGGCGAAGAGCTGCGCGTAGTCGCCGGCGTAGCCCTGGTTGACGGCGAGCGCGTTGAGCCCCTGGGCGAGCATCCACTTGGACTCGTCGCCCTGCATGAGCACCTGCGGCAGCAGGAACTGGTTCCAGTGGCTGAGGAAGTTGAAGATCCCGACACTGATCAGTCCCGGACGCGCCATCGGCAGCATCACCCGGAAGAAGAGCCGGAAGTGGCCGCAGCCGTCGATCAGCGCCGCCTCGGCGATCGCGGTCGGCAGGGTGCGGAAGAACGCGGTCAGGAAGAACACCGTGAACGGCAGGGAGTAGGCGGTGTAGACCAGGATCAGGCCGGTCCAGGTGCCGAAGAGGCCGGCGTTGCGGACCACGAAGAACAGCGGCACCAGGGCGAGGAAGACCGGGAACATCATCCCGCCGACGAACAGGTAGTAGACCACCTGCCGGCCGCGGAACTCGTAGCGCGCGAAGACGTACGCGGCGGCGGCGCCCAGAAGCATGGTCAGGGTCAGCGAGCCGGCCACCACCACGGCGCTGTTGAGGAAGTAGCGCCCGATGTGCGCCTTGGTCCAGGCCCGCGCCCAGTTGTCCAGGTGCAGCGCCTCGGGCAGCCCCCAGGGGTCGGCGAGGATGTCGCCGTTGCTCTTCAGCGAGCTGAGCACCATCCAGGCCAGCGGCAGGACGGTCATCGCCCCCCAGAGCAGCAGGAAGCCGTGCGAGAAGACGTTCGCCACGCCCAGTTCCCGGCGCGGCGGCCGGCCGGTCGTCGGCTCGGCGAGCGCGGCCCGGGCCGGCCGGGTGCCGGAGTCCACACTGGTCATGAGTACTCGATCCGATCGCGCCGTGCGGCCCGCAGCGCCAGCACCGCCACCGACAGGGTCAGGAAGAACATCACCACGCCGATCGCCGAGGCGTAGCCGAACTTGGTCTCGCTGCCGAACGCGGTGTCGTACATGCGCATGCCGATCACGTCGGTGGAGAAGTTCGGGCCGCCGTTGGTCATGAGCTGGACCAGGATGAACCCGTCCAGCGCGGCGATGGCCAGGTAGATCCAGGCCACCTGGACGGTGTCCCACAGCAGCGGGATGGTGATCTTCCGCAGCATCACCGCCCGGGACGCCCCGTCGAGCATCACCGCCTCGTAGATGTCGCGCGGGATGGCCTGCATGGCCGCGCCGAAGAGCACCACGTAGAAGCCGACGTTGCTCCACACCATCACGGCAAGCACGCACCAGAAGGCGAACCGGGGATCGCCCAGCCAGGCCGGGGTGGGCAGGCCGAGCGCGTGCAGCGCGCCGTTGAGCAGGCCGCTGCGCGGGTTGTAGATCTCCTTCCAGAGCAGCGCGATGATCACCACCGAGAGCACCTGCGGGAAGAAGTAGACCAGCCGGTAGAACGCCGTGCCCCGGACGCCGGTCACGCCGGCCCGGCCCTTGCGGCCGCCCATGGCGAGCATGGTGGCGAAGAACAGGCCGAGGGCGATGGTCAGCACCGGCACCACGGCGAGCAGGATCGCGTTGTTCGTCAGCGCGTTCCAGACGTAACCGTCGTGCAGCAGGGTGCGGAAGTTCGCCATGCCCACCGGGTCGGCCTGCGCGGAGTAGCCCAGCCAGTCGGTGGTCGAGATCTGAAAGGCCTGAAGGTACGGCGAGAGCACGAAGACGCCGTACAGCACCAGCGGCGGCAGCAGGAAGCTGACGATCAGCGGGTATCTGCCATGTCGCACCTGGCGACCCCTCCCTGGTTCGACCGGTGGGGGTGGGCGGACCCACCCCCACCGGGGCACGTCACGCGGCGCGCTTGTACTTCTTGATCGAGCTGTCCTGGGCGATCGAGTCGGCGCCCTTCTGGCACTGGTCGAGGAACTCGGCCGGCCCGATCCGGCCGCTGAAGAACTCGCCGCAGGCGGCGTCGACCAGGTTGCGCTCAAGCTTGCGGTAGTAGTTGTTGTAGACCCAGTTGAAGCCGTTGGACCCGGACGCCTCCAGCGCCTTGACCACCGTGTTCAGCCCGAACGGCAGCTCGACGCCCTCGGTCGCGCCGGCCACCACGGTGAGGCTGGCGACCTTCTTGGTGAAGTCCTGGGCGCCCTTCTTGGAGAGCATGGTCCGGAAGTATTCCAGCCCGCCGGCCACGTTCTTGGCCTTGGCCGGGACCATGAACGGCTCGCCGGCGGTGCCCCGCACCGCCTCGAACGGCAGCTTGTCGCCGCTGCCCAGGCTCGGGGTCGGCGCCACGGTCATGTTGAAGCCGGCCGGGGTGACGTCCTTCTGCTCGCTCTCCAGCCAGGAGCCGCAGGAGATGAAGGCGGCCTTGCCCTGGCACCAGGCGGTCTGCGACTGCTTGTGGTCCAGGCCGGGCGAGCCCTCCAGGATGTACTTGTCCTTGACGATCTGGTGCCAGGCGTCCGCGGCGGCCTTCATGGAGTCGGACTTCCAGGCGTTGGGCTCCAGGTTGTCGATGGCCAGCGCCACCGACGGCCCGCCGAGCTTGATCGCCGTGGAGATCAGCGGCCAGCTCATGTAGCGCGGGTGAATCCCGGCGTACGTCCAGGGGGCGATGCCGGCGGCCTTGATCTGCTTGCAGAGCGCGATGTGCTCGTCCCAGGTCTTGGCGTACTGCCAGCCCCGGTCGGCGAAGAGCTTGGTGGAGTGCCAGATGCCGTACACCGTGTAGGTGTAGTTCATGACCAGGAACTTGCCGTCGTACGAGCCGACCTCGACGGCGCCGGGGAGCAGGGTGTCCTTGACCGTCTTGCCGGGGATGTCGAGGCTGGGCGCGGCGAGCAGGTCGCCGAGGTCGGCCAGGGCGTTCTGCGAGACCAGGCCGTTGAAGTCGATCTGCCCGGCGCCGGAGTTGTTCACCACGTCCGGCGGGGTGCCGTCGACGAAGCGCGGCTGGAGGGTCTTGCTGATCTCCTGGGTGGCCGAGTGCTTGATCTCCGCCTTCGGGTACTTCTCCTTGTACATGGCCTCGTGGGCCTTGGCGTACTCCTCGCCGAAGCCGCCGTTGAAGATCACCACCTCGAGCGGGGCGTCCTCCTTGACGCCGAGCGGGTTCTGCTCGCTCTTGGTGCCCTTGTAGGCGCCGGAGTCGCCCTTGTCGTCGTCGCCTCCGGAGGTGGCGCAGCCGGCGAGCAGGCCGGCGGCGGGGGTGGCCAGCAGACCGGCGGTAGCGGTGCGCCGGAGGATCTCACGCCTGTTCATCGCATCTCCTCGGTTCGGGTACGCGCGGCCCGCCGGAGTCTGGGGGAACGGCGGCCGCGACGTCGAGGCTCTGGGGACTTCACCTGTTGCTTGTCTTCACTTCAGTTGATGTTGCTGAAGAATTTCTACGGCAGCGCGGCCCGGACCACAAGACCTCACGACCGAACCGTTATCCGTACCGGCCGGCGCCGGCTGGCATACCCTGGGCCCATGCGCCGCCTGCGGCAGCTCGCCGAGCGCACGCCGGCCGCCCGGGAGCGCTACGCCGACCTGCTCCGGGCGCTCGCCATCACCATGGTCGTGCTCGGCCACTGGGGCGTGACGGTCATCGGGTACGACCGGGCCGGTCACCCCGCCGGCCACTCCGCCCTCGGCGACCTGCCCTGGGCCTGGCCGCTGACCTGGGTGGCCCAGGTGATGCCGGTGTTCTTCCTGGTCGGCGGCTACGCCAACGCCGCCTCGCTGGCCGCCCGCCGGGGCCGGGGAGGGACCGCCACCGGCTGGCTGGTCGACCGCAGCGCCCGGCTGGTCCGGCCGACCACCGCGCTGCTGGTGGTGCTCGCGGCCGGCGCCGCCGTGGCTACGCTGCGCGGCGCCGACCCCGCACAGGTCCGCACGGTGGTCTGGTTCGCCACCATCCCGCTCTGGTTCCTGGTGGCCTACCTCGTGGTGGTGCCGCTGACCCCACCGATGTACGCGCTGCACCGCCGCTTCGGGCTCGCCGTGCCGCTGGTGCTGGTCGCCCTGGTCGCGCTCGGCGACCTGGGCCGGCTGCTCGGCCCGGCCGGGCTGGCCACCGGCAACTACCTGTTCGGCTGGCTGGCCGTGCACCAGCTCGGCTTCGCCTGGTACGACACCCGCACCCCGGCCGGGCGGCCCCAGGGCCAGCCGGCCGGACCGGTCGACGCCGGGCCACGCGGTCTGCGCCGGCGCCGGCTGCCGCTCTCCCGCCGGGCCGGAGCGGCCCTGCTCGGCGGCGGGCTGGCCGCGCTGGTGCTGCTCACCGTCGTCGGGCCGTACCCGGTGGTGCTGCTCAACGTGCCCGGCGAGCGGCTGGACAACGCGGCCCCGCCGAGCCTGGCGCTGCTCGCCGCGGCCACCGCGCAGCTCGGCCTGATCCTGCTGCTGCGCGAGCCCGCGCAGCGCTGGCTGCGACGCCCCCGCCCGTGGCAGGCGGTGATCGCGGTGAACGCCGTGGTGCTCACCGTCTTCCTCTGGCATCTGACCGCGGCGGTGCTGCTGGTCGGGCTGCTGGACGCGCTCGGTGTGCTGCCCACTCCCCCGGTCGGCACGGCGGCCTGGTACGCCTGGCGGATCCCCTGGCTGCTCGCCCTCGCCGTGGTGCTGGCCGCGCTGGTCGCCGTCTTCGGCCCGATCGAGGCCCGCACCCGCCGCCCGCCCGACACCGGTCCGGCGCGCGAGGGCGCCCGCCGGCTCCGCACCACGCTGGCCGCCCTCGGGTACGCCGGACTCGTCGCCGGGCTGCTGCTGAACAGCCTCGCCCGCAAGACCGCGCCCGAGCCGCTGGGGCTGCCCGCCCCGGCGCTGGTGTCGTACCTGGCCGGGGCGGGGGTGCTGCGGCTGCTCAGGTCTGGGTGGGGAAGCCGAGGTTGACCCCACCGTGGCGCGGGTCGAGCCAGCGGCTGGTGACCACCTTGCCCCGGGTGAAGAAGGCGATCCCGTCGGCGCCGTGCGCGTGCAGGTCGCCGAAGAGGGAGGCCTTCCAGCCGCCGAACGAGTAGTAGGCCATCGGCACCGGGATGGGCACGTTGACGCCGACCATGCCGACCTCCACCTCGTGCTGGTAGCGCCGGGCCGCCCCGCCGTCGTTGGTGAAGATCGCCGTGCCGTTGCCGTACGGGTTGGCGTTGACCAGCTCGACCGCCTCGTCGTACGAGCCGACGCGGACCACGCTGAGCACCGGGCCGAAGATCTCGTCGGTGTAGATCGACATCTCCGGGGTGACGTGGTCGAAGAGGGTCGGGCCGAGCCAGAACCCGTCGGCGTCGCCGTCCGGGGTCACCTCGCGCCCGTCCACCACCGGCACCGCGCCGGCCGCGATGCCGGACTCCACGTACGAGCGGACCCGCTCGGCGTGCGCGGCGGTGACCAGCGGGCCCATGTCGCAGCCGCGCCGGCCGTCCCCGGTGCGCAGCCGGCCCATCCGCTCGGCGATCCGGCCGACCAGGGCGTCGGCCACCGGCTCCACCGCGACCAGGGCGGAGATCGCCATGCACCGCTCCCCCGCCGAGCCGAAGCCGGCGTTGACCGCCGCGTCGGCGGCCAGGTCCAGGTCGGCGTCGGGGAGCACCACCATGTGGTTCTTCGCCCCGCCCAGCGCCTGCACCCGCTTGCCGGCCAGCGAGCCGCGCTGGTGCACGTACCGGGCCACCGGGGTCGAGCCGACGAACGACACCGCCTTGACGCCGGGGTGGTCGAGCAGCGCGTCGACCGCCTCCTTGTCGCCGTTGACCACGTTCAGCACGCCGTCCGGCAGCCCGGCCTCGGTGAACCACTCGGCCAGCAGCAGCGCCGCGCTCGGGTCCTTCTCGCTCGGCTTGAGCACCACGGCGTTGCCGCAGGCGACGGCGACCGGCACGAACCAGAGCGGCACCATCACCGGGAAGTTGAACGGGGAGATCACCGCCACCACGCCCAGCGGCTGCCGCAGGCTGTACGAGTCGACCTCGGTGGAGACGTTCTCGCTGAAGCCGCCGCGCAGCGCCGAGGGGATGCCGCAGGCGTACTCGATCACCTCCAGGCCGCGCTGCACCTCGCCGGCGGCGTCCGCGAGCACCTTGCCGTGCTCGGCGGTGATCACCTCGGCGAGCCGGTCCCGCCGGGCGTTGACCAGCTCGCGGAAGGCGAACAGGACCGCGGTCCGCTTGGCCAGCGAGGCGTCCCGCCACGCCCGGGCGGCCCGCTCGGCGGCCTCGACCGCGCCCGCCACGTCGGCGGCGGAGGCCAGCGCCACCTGCCCGGTACGTCGCCCGGTGGCCGGGTCGAAGACATCCCCGCGCCGCTCGGAGTCCCCGCCGACCCGCTTCCCGTCGACGAAATGCCCGATGGTGGTCACTGAGTCACCTCTCGTTCGCGACTGCGGGGCTCGCGGAACCGGCTCACTCCTCGCGCTCACCGGGCCGCCTCCGCCGCGATCGAGGAGCGGATGGCCCCGACCAGGATGGCCAGGCCCTCGCGGGCCTCGTCCTCGGTGAGGGTCAGCGGCGGCCCCATCCGTACCACGTTGCCGTGCAGGCCGCCCTTGCCGACCAGCAGGCCGCCCTCCCGGCAGGCCTCGAAGACCCGGGTGGTGAGCGACGGATCCGGTTCGCTGGTGCCCGGGCGGACGAACTCGACGCCGAGCATGAGGCCCTTGCCGCGGACCTCGGCGACGCGGTCGAGGTCGGCGGTGGCGGCCCGCAGGCCGTCGCCGAGGATCGCGCCCACCCGCGCCGCGTTGGCCTGGAGGTCGTGGTCGAGCAGGTAGTCGAGGACCGCGCTGCCGGCCGCCGTGGAGACCGGGTTACCGCCGAAGGTGGAGAAGCTGATCGCCGGCACCGACTCCAGCACGTCGGCCCGGCCGACCACGCCGGCCAGGGCGAAGCCGTTGCCGATGCCCTTGGCGAAGGTGAGCAGGTCCGGGGTGATCCCGTGCGCCTGGTAGCCCCAGAAGTGCTCGCCCGTGCGGCCCCAGCCGGTCTGCACCTCGTCGGAGACGAGCAGGATGCCGTGCTCGTCGAGCACCTTCTTCCAGGCGGCGAAGAGCCCGTCCGGGCCGTGCACGAAGCCGCCGACGCCCTGGATCGGCTCGGCGATCAGGCAGGCCACGTCGCCGGCGGTCTGGGTGGCGAGCACCTCGTGCAGGTCCTCCACGGCGGCGTCGATCCGGTCGCCCTCGTCGAGCCGGGCCAGCAGGCCGCGCAGCCGCTCGCCGGAGTGCAGCCAGGCCACCTGGAGCGGATTGAGGGCGCTGGCCGACCAGCCCCGGTTGCCGGTGACGCCCATGGCCGCGTACGACCGGCCGTGGTAGCTGTTGCGCACCGCGAGGATCTGGTGCGAGCGGCGGTAGTTGGTGGCCACGAGCAGGGCCGCCTCGTTGGCCTCGGTGCCGGAGTTGGTGAAGAAGACCCGGGCGTCCGGGATGCCGGAGACCCGGGCGATCTTCTCGGCCAGCTCGACCTGCTGCCGGATCAGGTAGAGCGTCGAGCTGTGCACGATGCCGGTGCGCAGCTGCCGTTCGACCGCCTCGCGGATCTCCGGGATGTCGTAGCCGATCATGTTGGTCAGCACGCCGCCGAAGAAGTCCAGGTAGCTGCGTCCGGCCGCGTCGGTCACCCGGCGGCCGGAGCCGGCGACCAGTTCCAGCGGTTCGGCGTAGTAGAGCGGCATCCAGGACGGGAGCACGGCCCGGTGCCGGGCCAGCAGGTCGTCGGAGGTCATCGGCGCACCCTTCAGCGGCGGTTGGTCCCCCGCACGCTCTCACCACCCGGAGGCAGGGACAACTGTCACTGTGTAGCGCAGCGAGGCCACCCACCTGACAGCGCGTCAACCAGCCCGCTGCGATTTCCGGAGCGGAACCCGGCCAACGCCGACCGTTCCGCTGGCCACCGGGCGACCCGACCACTCGATCCGCAGCAGTGGACCGGGGTGCCTACCCTGGGCCCGTCGCTGGCCGAGGGAGCGTCATGCGGGTCGAGGAAGCCGTCGCCGAGCTGGCCCGGATCGCCGCCCGCGAGGTGGGCCGGGGCAGCGAGGCGCTCGCCGTACCGACGGCCGGAGGGCTGCTCACCGCCGCCCGGTCGCTCGCCGGCCGACCCCCGCCGGACGCCGCCGTGCTGACCGGGTTCTTCATCTCCTGCGCCGACCCGCCCGCCGCCGAGACCGACGGCCCGATCGGCGCCGTGCAGCTCGCCGCCGCGCTGCGCGCGTTCGGCGGGCAGGCCCGACTGGTCACCGACGCGCCCTGCGCGCCGGTGGTCGAGGCCGCGATCACCGCCGGCGCCCCCGGCGTCCCGCTCGACGTGGCGCCACTGCGGGGGTACGACGAGTGGGCCGCGACCATGCTGCCCCGGTACGCGCGCCTGTCGCACGTGATCGCCTGCGAACGGGTCGGCCCGGGCGTCGACGGCCGGCCCCGCACCATGCGCGGCGAGGACATCGGCGCCCACAGCGCCCCGCTCGACCGGCTCTTCACGGCCGGGCCCGCCTTCCGGATCGGGATCGGCGACGGCGGCAACGAGCTGGGCATGGGCCTGCTGCCGGCCGAGCTGGTGGCCCGCGTGGTCGACCGGGGCGAGCTGGTCCGCTGT
Source organism: Micromonospora sp. MH33 (assembly GCF_003013775.1). NCBI lineage: Bacteria > Bacillati > Actinomycetota > Actinomycetes > Micromonosporales > Micromonosporaceae > Micromonospora > Micromonospora sp. MH33. The sequence continues at coordinate 8,636 of NZ_MUYZ01000114.1, read as the reverse complement.
GTGGTCGGCTGCGAGACGCTGCTGGTCGGCGGCACCTCCAACTGGGCCGCCGCCGCGCTGGTCGGCGCGCTCGCGGTGCTGCGCCCCGAGGTGCCCGCCCTGCGCGACCTGCTCCGCCCCGAGTGGTCCGCCGAGGTGCTGACCGCGATCGTCGCGGGGGCCGGCGCCGTGGACGGCGTACGCCGACGGTCGACGCCCAGCGTGGACGGCCTTGACTGGCCCGCGTACGCCGAGCCCCTGGCGCGGATCGCGGAGCTGGTGACGGCCGCGGCCTGAACCACGGCGGACCGGTCGGTCAGGTGGCCGCGGAGCGCTCGGGGCCGGGCAGCGGCCGGCCGCCAGGACGCGGCGCGGCGCGCTCCGGACCGGGATGCGCGGCCGGCCGGGCGGGACGGCGGCGGGGCAGGTGCAGGGCGGCGGAGACCAGCGCGAAGGCGGCCCAGCCGCCGGCCAGGGCGAGGGCCGGTGAGGTGTCCTGGAGGTAGTGGTGGCCGGCGAGGAAGCCGATCAGGGCCAGGCTGTTGCGGGCGAAGTGCCGGCTGAACTCGGCGAGCTGGCGGCGCGCCTCGACGGCGACCAGCACCCCGGAGTATGGGAAGGTGACCACCATGCCGCGCAGCAGCTCGCCGAGCAGCCCGGTGAGCAGCGCGCCGACGAAGATGACCACCAGCTTGACCGGCGCCGCGAGACCGTCCCGCCGGGCGTCCGCCGGCTCCGGGGGCGGCGCGGCGGCGGCCCGGCGGCGCAGCAGCACCATGGTCAGCGCCCAGAGCGCCACGGTGCCGGCCAGTGCCACCTCGAACGGCACCGGCGCCGCCAGCACCCCGGCGCTGAGCGCCACGTAGACCGCGACACCGGCCAGGTCGGCCAGGAGGATCGGCCAGCGCAGCCGGCGGTGGGTGACCGCCACCGTGACGAAGAAGAGGTTGAGGCCGACCACCCCGAGCAGCTGCGGCCCGTCCACCCGATGACCGGTGGTGAGCAGGGCGAGGGTCATCGGCAGCGGCAGGCTGTAGACGAAGGCGCGCACCCGGACCGAGCGGATCACGCTGACCGCCCAGACCACGGCGGTCACCAGCAGCACCGCGCCCCACGTCATGACGTTTCAGTCCTGGAAGGTGGCGATGTCGGCGCAGAGCCGGAAGGCCCGGGTCAGCCGCTCCACGTCGGCGGGATGGACCGAGAACTCGTTCTCGCTGATCTCGCCGTGCGCGGTCATCTTCGCCTCCCAGCAGCTCGACCCGTCCCAGACCGCCAGGTTGATGTGCAGGTGCGGGCTGACCGCGCCGAGCGGCAGCAGGCCGACCCGCACGCCGGCCCGCCGTTGCGTCTCCACCAGCTCGGACAGCTCGGGGCTGAGGGTGGCGTAGGTGAAGACCCGGGTGACCCGGACGCCCCGGGCCAGGGCGGCCAGGTTCGCCTCCCAGTAGCGCCGGCCGACGTCCCCGCGCCACCAGCTCAGCTCGCCGCTGACCCGGGGCATCACGTTGGTCAGCCCGAGCAGCTCCCGGGTGCAGTCCCGGGTCGCGCCGATCAGGTCCTCGTCGTCGTCCCCGGGCCGGATGATCCGGCCCGCGGCGAGCTGCTCCGCCTCCCGGCGGAACTCCTCGAAGCGGCGCTGCGCCTCGGCCGCCACCCGGGTCCCGGCGTGCCGCTCGGCCGCCTCGCGCAGCGCGCCGGCGACGTGCGGGGTCGCGCGGACCAGCCAGGGCGGCCCGTCCAGCAGCGTCCGCAGGTGGAACCGGCGCTCGGACCGGGCCAGCGAGTCGAGCACCAGCGAGATGGTGATGCCCATCAGCCCGGCCAGCAGCGACTCGACCCCGGTGGCCGCGTTGGTCAGGTCGAGCGTCACGGACAGCAGGATGGAGAGGCTGATGCCGACCAGGGCCACCGGGTCGGTGTGTGCGACCAGCCGCACCAGGTTCTCCGCCGAGCCGGTCCGGCCGCGCGCCCGTCGCCGCATCGCCTCACCCGCCATCGCCCACCCCCGGTCACTCGTGCGCTCAGGGTAGCCACGATCCACAACGGTCGGTCGGCGCCCGCCCACCGCCGGTAGCATCCGCCGGGTGCGGACGACGGAGGTGGCGCTGCCGGCCGGCGCGGTGGGGACGACCCGGGCGGAACTCGCGGCGGGGGTACGGGCGTGGGTGGACTCGCCGCCGATGCGGGCCCTGGTCGGGCACTTCGGCGGCGACTGGCCGGCCGGCGACCTGAGCGCGGTGCTGGCCGGCCTGGACGACTTCTCCGCCCGGCACTGGGACTTCCGCGGCGGGCGGGAACGCCCCGACGCCCGGGAGCCGGCGTTCGACCCGGCCACGGTCGGGCTGGTGCTCGACGCGGCGACGGCGCTGGGCCTGGTCCGGGCCGCCCCGCCCGCCCTGCCCCGCTACGCGCACCTGCTGGTCCTCGGCGGCCTGGCGCACGCCTGCCTGCGGCGCACCGCGTACGCCGCGCACCTGGCCCGGATGGTGACCGGGGTCGACGGCGAGGTGGCGGTGCTGGGCAGCTTCCGGGCCCTCTCCCCGGTCGAGTCGCGGCTGCTCGCCGCCCTCGGGGTGCACGGCTGCGCCACCGAGGTGGACGCCCTGGACGCCGGGGTGCGCGTGGCGTTCGGGGTGGACGCGCCGAGCGAGGAGATCGGCGAGACCGCCGACCACCCGCACCGGGCCTGGTCCTCGCGCACCTACCGGCCCGCCGGGCTGCCCCCGGTCCGGGTGCTCGCCGCCCCGTCCGGCGAGCCGGACCGCCGCCGGGCGCACACCGCCGACACCCAGCGGTTCTGGGCCGGGCGCGTCCGGCTGCGCGAGGGTGATCCGGTGCTGATGGTGACCGCCCCGATCTACGTGCCGTTCCAGCACTGCGACGCGCTGCGTACGCTCGCCGTGCCGTTCGGCTGCGGGATCGACACGGTCGGGGTGGACCCGGCGCTGGCCATGCCGGTCAGGGTGCCGGAGCCCACCCTCACCGCGGGGCGCTACCTCCAGGAGATCCGCTCGGCGGTCCGCTCGATGCGCGGCCTGCACGCGGTGCTGGCGGCCGGCTGACCGGTGCACGGCGGTCCGGCGGACTCGGCGCCGACCACTGCCGACCGGCCCGACTCAGCGGGCGGTGTCGGCGACCGCCTGCGCGAAGACCTCGGAGCGGTGCTCGAAGTTGCGGAACCGGCCGTAGCTCGGCGCGGCCGGGGAGAGCAGCACCACCCCGCCGGCCGGGGTGAGCTTGCGGGCCAGCCCCACGGCGGCGGCCAGGTCCTCGGCGAGTTCGGTCCGCACCGCCGGCAGCCCCGCCAGCGCTTCGACGATCCGGGGGCCGCTGTCCGGGATGCCGATCACGGTGATCTCGCGCTCGGCCAGGTGGTCGCGGAGCGGGGTGTAGTCCAGCCCCCGATCCGTCCCGCCGACGATCACCGTCAACGACCGCCCCTCGTACGCGTCGATCGCGTGCATGGCCGCGTACGGGCTGGTGGCCAGGGTGTCGTCGACGAAGGTGAGCCCGGACGGGTCGGCGATCTCGGTGAGCCGGTGGGCGAGGCCCTGGAACCCGGCCACCGCGATGGCCAGGCTGTCCTTGCCCGCCACCACGTCGACGCCGAGGGCGTCGAGCACCGCCAGCGCGACGCAGAGGTTGCCCTCGTTGTGCCGGCCGACCAGGGGCAGCACGGCGCGCGGGAAGAGCGGGCTGTCCCGCAGGTGGAACCAGGGGGTGCCGTCCGGGCCGGTGGCCACGTGGGTGGTGTCCGGCGAGCCGGCCCGGACCGCGGCCCGGTCCCCCAGTTCGAGCGCCAGCCGCGGGTCGGCGCCGTTGACCACCACGGTGTGGGGGCCGTGCGCCAGCAGGTTGAGCTTGTCCCGGTAGTACTCCCGTTCGCCGCCGTGCGCGTCGAGGTGCTCGGGGAAGAGCGCGGTCACCACGGCCACCCGCGGCGAGTCGGTCAGGTCGGCGCACTGGTAGCTGGAGAGTTCCAGCACGTACAGCCCCGCCTCGGGCAGGTCGAGCAGCGGCACGCCGATGTTGCCGCCGAAGACGTTCGGCCGGTCCATCGCGGTGAGCAGGTGGCTGATCAGGCTGGAGGTGGTGCTCTTGCCCTTGCTGCCGGTCACCCCGACGGTACGGTCCGCGTGGTCGGCCATCCAGAGCGCGCTGCCCTGGGTGACCGGGACGGCCCGGCGGCGCAGCTCCACCATCCACGGGTGCGTGTTCGGCACCCCGGGCGAGCGGACCACCACGTCGGCGGCGGCCAGCCGGGCGAAGCCGTCCTCCCCGGTCACCAGCGGCGCGGCCGCGGCGAGCGGGCCCTCCCACGGCAGGGTGAGGAAGTTCGCGCTGTCGTCGACGGCCACCAGGTCGGCGGGACCGTGCGCGGCGATCGCGGTCACCGCGGCCCGGCCCTCCCGGCCGGCGCCCCAGACGGCGACATGACGTCCGCGCAGATCAGACAGGCGCACAAGCTCTCCTCGGGGGTCGGATCGCGGGTCGGCGGGTGCGGCCCGGCACAGCCGGACACGGCCGGACGAACCAGGGCCTATTATGGCGTGTGCCCAACGAGCAGCTGCGGCGGATGGACGCCTTCACCTTCCCGTCCTACTCGATCGACTTCGCCACCGGCGAGGTGTTGTTCGACTACGCCCTGACCGGCCCCGACGGCGAGCAGCGGTTCACCGAGGCGGTCACCCTTCCCCTGCCGGCGGAGCCGGTGTCCGACGAGACCGCGGCCACCCTCGCCCGGGTCCTCGAACTGCTGCACGTGGTCGCCGGGGTCAGCTACTACAAGGCCGCCGCGCCGCCCCGGCTGGTGCTGCCGGCGCCGCTGGGCGCGGCCGCCGCCGACCTCGTGACCGCCGTCTACACCAAGGGCCTCGCCGAGTACGCGTACCGCAACCAGCTCCCGCACGTGCTGGAGCTGCGCCCGGAGGTACCGGCCGGCGAGGTCACCCCGCCCCGGGTCCACGACGACTCGGACCGCCGGCCGCTGTCGGCCGTCGGCGGCGGCAAGGACTCCATCGTCACGCTGGAGGCGCTGCGCCGGGCCGGCTTCGACCCGGTGCCCTTCTCGGTCAACCCGAACCACGTCATCGTCTCGGTCAACGAGGCGTCCGACCTGGTGCCGCTCGCCGCCCGGCGGCGGATCGACCCGGTGCTGTTCGACCTCAACGCGGCCGGCGCCCTGAACGGGCACATCCCGGTCACTGCGATCAACTCGCTGATCGCGGTCGCCACGGCCGTGCTGCACGGGCTCGGGCCGGTGGTGATGTCCAACGAGCGCTCGGCGTCCGACCCGAACCTGGTCTGGCAGGGCCACGAGATCAACCACCAGTGGTCCAAGGGTGTCGAGGCCGAGGGGCTGCTGCGGGCGGCGCTGGCCGAGCACGCCGGCCTCACCGAGCCGTACTTCTCGCTGCTGCGGTCGCTGTCCGAGCTGCACATCGCCCGGCTCTTCGCCGAGACCGACCGCTACGACGCCGTGGTGACGAGCTGCAACGCCGCGTTCAAGCTGCGCGACGCGAGCGAGCGCTGGTGCCGCGACTGCCCGAAGTGCCGGTTCGTCTTCCTGGCCATGGCCCCGTTCATGTCCCGGGAGCGGATCACCACCATCTTCGGCGGCGACCTGCTGGCCGACGAGTCCCAGATTCCCGGCTACCGGGAGCTGCTCGGGGTGGACGGGCACAAGCCGTTCGAGTGCGTCGGCGAGGTGGAGGAGTCCGTGGTCGCGCTGAGCCTGCTCGCCGAGCAGGAGCAGTGGCGCGACGCCCCGGTGGTCCGCGCCCTGGTCGACGCGGTCCCCCCCACGGCCTGGTCGGCCGCCGCCACCTCAGACGTCTTCACCCCCGGCGGCCCCACCCACGTCCCCGCCCCCTACGCCAAGGCCCTGACAGCCCTCACCTGACCCCCCACCCGGGCCCGCCCCGCTGGCGGGGACGCAGGGGCGGGTGGGGTCAGGGGGTGCGGACGGCGTCGAGGGCCAGCAGGGCCACGTGGAGGGAGAGGCACTGCTCCACGGAGTCGAGGTCGACGTCGAGGATTCGGCCGATGCGGGCCAGCCGCTCGTAGAAGGCCGGCCGGGAGAGGTGCGCGGCGGCGGCCGCCGCGGACTTGTTCCGGCCCTGCTCCAGGTACGCGCGGAGGGTGCCGAGCAACTGCTCCCGGGGGTGCTGGGCGTCGTACGCCAGCAGCCCGCCCAGCTCCCGCTCGACGAAGGTCTGCAACCGCGGCTCGTCCCGGAGCAGGTGCAGTAGGCCCGCCAGCCCGACGTGGGGCAGCCGGAAGTAGGGCAGGTCCCGGCGGTCCCGGCGGGCCGCCTCGGCGACCACCAATTCGGCCGCCGCCACGGCCGCGTCCGCCCGGCCCAGCCGGGCCCGTACCGCCGGCAGGCCGGCCAGGTTGCGCGCGTTCAGGTGCTCGGCCGCGGCGTCGATCGCGGCCCGGGCCACCCCGACGTAGACCGCCGCGTAGCTGGCCACCAGCCAGTGCGGCATGAGCTGGGCGACCACCAGGGCCAGGCCCTCCACCCCGCCGAGCAGCCGGTCGGCGGGGACGGTCACGTCCAGGTGCAGGTCGTGCGAGGAGGTGGCGCGCATGCCCAGCGAGTCCCAGGTGGGCTCGACCGTGAGCCCCTCCCCCGCGGGGACCAGGAACTGCGAGACCACCGACTGGTCGGTGGCGCTGCGGGCGGCCACCAGGTAGCCGTCCGGGTGGCCGGCGCCGGAGCAGAAGGTCTTGCTGCCCTTGAGGTGCCAGCCGCCCTCGACCGGCTGGTAGACCGTGCTGAGCTGGGACAGCCGGGCGCCGGCGCCGCGTTCGCTCATGGCCACCGCGTACCAGGCGCCCTCGGCGGCCGCGCGGAGCAGGCGGTCCCGGGCGGCCAGCGCCTCCTCCGGTACGCCGAGCGCCTCGGCCAGCTCCTCGGTGACCGCGCCCAACGCGCCGGTGACCGAGGCGTGCATGTTGAACACCAGCGCGGTCGCACCGTTGCCCCGGGCCAGTTCGGTGGCGACCGCGGCGTACTCGGCGAAGGTGGCCCCCAGGCCGCCCAGCTCGCGCGGCACCATCAGCCCGAACAGGCCGGCCTCCCGGAGGTCGGCGAAGTCGTCGACCGGGAACGAGCCGTCCCGGTCGTGGTCGGCCGCGCGGGCGGCCAGTCGCGGCGCCAACCTGCGGGCCGCCTCCAGCGCGTGCACAGTCATCTAGCCCCCTTCTCGGCGTCCCTTTACCCCGGGCGGCCCCCGCTACCCGCTCCGGCGCCCGCTGCCCTGGTAGAGCACGGCGGTCGACCAGGTCGGCACGATGCGCGGCTCCCTCCGGGTGGGACGGCCGGCACCGCGCCACCGGCGCAGCAACCAGGCCAGTGTGCCGCCCAGCTCGGGTCGGACGCCGCGCAGGCGCAGCGCCACGCCGTGCCGGGCGCATTCCGCCACCAGCGCGCGAGCATCCACGAACAACTGTGGATCGTGGATGCCGCGCGGCACGGTGGGCAGCCGCTCGCCGAGCTCCACCGCGACCAGCCGGGCCAGCGGGGTGTCGTTGAGGGTGTCCAGCACCAGCAGCCCGCCCGGCCGCAGCAGCCGGCACGCCTCGGCCACCGCGCGCCGCCAGTCCGGCACGTGTTCCAGCAGCTCACCGGCGGAGACCACCGCGGCGCAGCCGTCCGCGAGCGGAACCTCGGTGGCATCGCCCTGGACCACCGTCACGCCGTGCTCGACGGCCTGGTCGAGGGCCGAGCGGGTCAGGTCCACCCCGACGTGCCGGTAGCCCTTGCCGGCCAGGTGCGGGGCGAGCAGCCCGGCACCGCAGCCGAGGTCGACCAGCAGGTCGTCGTCCCTTTCGGACGCCGGGGGCACCAGGGCCGCGCGGGCCCGGGCCAGCCAGTGCAGCATCGCGAACGCGCCGTCCGGTCGCCACCACTCGCCGGCCAGGTCGTCGTACTGGCGGGGATCGTTGGGCGGCAGCACCCGGGGCGGGGTGGACACCGGGGCCGCGTTCCGCATGGACCGAGCGTGGCACGACTCCCCGGTAACGACCAGACTTCCCTTATGTCGATGTCGGTGTTAGGGCTGGTCAGGGCGAGCCACCCAGAACCGGCCGCCGCGGTCACCGTGGTGGCCGGGCTGCTCGCCCGGGCGGTCGGGCACGGTCCGGGCGGGATCGCGGCCGTGTCGCTCACGGTGCTGGCCAGCCAGCTCGCCGTGGGCTGGAGCAACGACCTGATCGACGCCGACCGGGACGCCACGGTGGGGCGTACCGACAAACCCGTGGCCACCGGCGCCGTCTCCCGGCGGGCCCTGGCCCGCGCCACCGTGCCGGCCGCCGTCGCCACTCCGCTGCTGGCGCTGGCCACCGGCCCGATGGCGGCGCTCTGCGCCACCCTCGGCCTGGTCTCGGCACTGCTCTACAACTGGCCGCTGAAGTCGACCCCGGTCTCGGTGCTGCCCTACGCGGTCTCGTTCGGCGCGCTGCCCGCCTTCGTGGTGCTGGCCCTGCCGGGCGCACCCGCGCCCCCGGTCTGGCTGGTCGCGGCCGCCGCGCTGCTGGGCGCCGGGGCGCACTTCGCCAACGTGCTGCCCGACCTGGCCGACGACGCGCGGACCGGGGTGCGCGGGCTGCCCCACCGGCTGGGGCCGGTGGGCAGCCGGGGGGCCGCC
>NZ_MUYZ01000113.1:0-18829 GCF_003013775.1 Micromonospora sp. MH33 | reverse complement strand
CCCGCCCCGGCGGCGGCCGGCACGGTGGCGGCGCGCAGCAGGGCGGTGACCGCGTACGCCAGGGCGACGGCGACCGCCGCCCCGTGCAGCAGCCAGGTCAGCTCGCGCAGCCACGGCACCGGGCGCGCCGCCGGGACCGGCTCCGTGCCGGGGGGCGGCTCCGCGCCGAGCACCTCGGCGGACTCCTCCGGGTCCGACTCGGGCCGGTCGTCGGCGGCGCGCTGCCGGGGCGGGGCGGGTGATCCGCTCGTACGCCAGCAGCGGCAGCACCGGCTGGGCGGCCAGCACGGTGGCGAAGCGGGGCGCCCGCAGGCCGGTCCAGTACGCGTACCCGAAGGCGACAGCGGTGGTGACCAGGAAGATCGACCCGGAGAAGGCGGCGCCGGAGGTGCCGCCGCCGATCCGGTCGACGGCCCAGAGCGCGTACCCGGCCAGCGGCACCAGCAGCAGGCCCACCGCGGCGATCGTCTCGGCGGTCGAGGTGAGCCCGCGCCGGGCCAGCACCGGCGGGGCGAGCAGCATCAGCACCGTGGCGACCAGCAGCACACCGAGCCGGGCCAGCGCGTCCATCGAGCTGGTGGCGACCGCGGCGAAGACCACCGCCGCGACGCCGAGCAGCAGCGCGCCGAGCCCGAGGGGGATGTTCTGCACCTCCCGCGAGGACGCCTCCGGCGGGTGCTCCGGGTCGTCCACGTCGAGCCACTGTGGGCGGCTGCGGGGCGGCGGGGGCAGGTCCTCCGGGCCGGCCGGCGGGGTGCCCTGGCGGGGCACCCGGGGCGGCGCGCCGGTGGTGGCGGTCGGGGGGCGGCGGCCGGGCCGGCCGCGCAGCACGCGGCGGGGCCGGGTGGCCTGCTTGATCCGTTCCTCACCGGCGTGCGCCAGGATGTCCCGCTGGAAGAGGGCGGCCTGCATCTTGGCGGCGATCTGCCGCTGCTCGCGGGCGATCTCGGCGTCGCGGGCCTTCATCTCGGCGATCGAGCGCTCGATCTCGGCCAGGTGCTCGGCCCACTGTGGCTGGTCCGCCCCGCAGTGTGGGCAGACGACGGCGGGCTTGATCTCCCGCCCGCACGAGGCGCACCTGAAGCTCTGCACGACACTCTCCTGTCCGGCCGGCCCCCGCGCGGTGGACCTCCCAGTCGCAGCATGCCTTGACCGGGCCCGGATTTCGACAGTTGCCGGCGCGTTCCGGACAACAAAAAGAGCCGGCCGGCGGGGGATCGGGTCCCCGGCCGGCCGGCCGACGGTTCACGGGGTCAGGGGCGGCCCATGCCGCGGTACTCCCACCCGGCCTGCGTCCACAGTGTGGAGTCCAGGCAGTTGCGGCCGTCGACCACCTTGCGGCCGTTGGCCAGCTCGCCCAGGGCGACCGGGTCGGCGTTGCGGAACTCGGCCCACTCGGTGAGGACGCAGACCAGGTCGGCGCCGCGGACGGCGTCGTTCATGGTGGCCTCGTAGCTCAGCTCGGGTACCGCCCGGCGGGCGTTCTCCACGCCCTGCGGGTCGAACACGTGCACGTCGGCGCCGGCCTTGCCGAGCAGCGACGCGACGGCGAGGGCCGGGGCGTCCCGGACGTCGTCGGTGTTCGGCTTGAAGGTGGCGCCGAGCACGGCGATCCGGGTGCCGGAGAGGTCGGGGCCGGCCGGGCCGGAGCGGCGGCCGAGCAGGTCGGCGGCGAGCTGGACCACCCGGGTGCGCCGGCGCAGGTTGATCAGGTCCACCTCGTGCAGGAAGCGCAGCGCCTCGCCGGCGCCGAGTTCCTGGGCGCGGGCCTGGAAGGCGCGGATGTCCTTGGGCAGGCAGGCGCCGCCGAAGCCGAGGCCGGCCTGGAGGAAGCGGTTGCCGATCCGGGGGTCGTACCCGATCGAGCGGGCGAGCTGGGTGACGTCGCCGCCGGCGGCTTCGCAGACCTCGGCCATCGCGTTGATGAAGGAGATCTTCGTGGCCAGGAAGGCGTTCGCGGCGACCTTGACCAGCTCCGCGGTGGCGAAGTCGGTGACCACCAGCGGCACCTCGCGGTCCTCGGTGGCGGCCAGGTCGAAGACGCCCTTGTGGGCGGCGTAGAGCATGCCGTTGGCCCACTCGCTCTTGACCCCGACCACGATCCGGTTCGGGCGCAGCACGTCGTCGACGGCGAAGCCCTCCTGGAGGAACTCGGGGCTCCAGGCCACCTCGACGCCCAGGTCGGCGGGGGTGTGCTTGCCGACCAGCTGCTCCACCCACTCGGCGGTGCCGACCGGCACGGTGGACTTGCCGACGATCAGCGCCTTGCGGCTCAGGTGCTGGGCGAGGCTGGTCACCGACGCCTCGACGTACGACAGGTCGGCGCCCATCCCGTCGGCCCGCTGCGGGGTGCCGACGCAGATGAAGTGCACGTCGCCGAAGTCGGCGGTCTCCTGGATGTCGGTGCTGAACCGGAGCCGGCCGGCGGCCAGGTTGCGCCGGAGCAGCTCGTCCAGGCCGGGCTCGTGGATCGGCACCTCGCCGGCGTTCAGCTTGGCGATCTTGTCCGCGTCCACGTCGTAGCCGAGCACCTCGTAGCCGAGCTCGGCGTAGCAGATGGCGTACGTCGCGCCGAGGTAGCCGGTGCCCAGGAAGGTAACCCGGGGTCGGGCCGCGCCCGAGGGCGGCGTCACCGCGGCGATGGCGGGCATCGGCTGGGTGTTCGGGTACGGGATCGTCACGCCTGTTTCTCCGCTCGCACTGGCGGCGCTTCCTCGCGTCGCGTTCGGCTGGGGCGCCAGGGCCGGCACCGAGGGAATTCTGTCGTCGTGTGTGAGGGTAGTTGTGGCCTGTCGCCCCCGCTCGTGCGCGAGCCTACCCGCCGGTAAGGTCCGGCCGAACCCTGGTGGCTATCCTTCAGTCTGCGGCAGTCGGCAGCCTCCGGGCACCACAGACTGCGCATGATAGCGGCGAAAGGGGAGGGCCGACATGCCCGCAGAACAGTCGTTCGACGTCTACCGGTTGCCGGAGGAGCACGAGGCGATCCGGGAGGCGGTCCGGGAGGTCTGTGCGGCGAAGGTTGCTCCGCACGCCGCTGAGGCGGATGAGACCGGTGAGTTCCCGAAGGCGTCCTACGACGCGCTGCGGGCCGCCGACTTCCACGCACCGCACATCCCCGTCGAGTACGGCGGCGCCGGCGCGGACGCGCTGGCCACGGCCATCGTGATCGAGGAGGTGGCCCGCGCCTGCGCCTCGTCCTCGCTGATCCCGGCCGTGAACAAGCTGGGCACCATGCCGCTGATCCTGGCCGGCTCCGAGGAGCTGAAGCGGAAGTACCTGACCCCGGTGGCGGCCGGCGACGCGATGTTCTCCTACTGCCTCTCCGAGCCGGAGGCGGGCAGCGACGCCGCCTCGATGACCACCAAGGCGGTCCGGGACGGCGACCACTGGGTGCTCAACGGCGTGAAGCGGTGGATCACCAACGCGGGCGTCTCGGAGTACTACACGGTCTTCGCTGTGACGGATCCCACAGCCCGCTCGAAGGGCATCTCGGCCTTCGTGGTGGAGAAGTCCGACGCCGGGGTGAGCTTCGGCGCGCCGGAGAAGAAGCTCGGCATCAAGGGCTCGCCGACCCGCGAGGTCTACTTCGACAACGTCCGGATCCCGGCGGACCGCATGATCGGCGCCGAGGGCACCGGCTTCGCCACCGCGATGCGGACCCTGGACCACACCCGGGTCACCATCGCCGCGCAGGCGGTCGGCATCGCGCAGGGCGCGCTGGACTACGCCAAGGGCTACATCCAGGAGCGCAAGCAGTTCGGCAAGGCGGTCGCCGATTTCCAGGGCATCCAGTTCATGGTGGCCGACATGGGCATGAAGCTGGAGGCGGCCCGCCAGCTCACCTACACCGCCGCCGGCAAGTCCGAGCGGGGCGACACGGACCTGACCTACTTCGGCGCGGCGGCCAAGTGCTTCGCGTCGGACGCCGCCATGGAGATCACCACCGACGCGGTGCAGCTGCTCGGCGGCTACGGCTACACCCGGGACTACCCGGTCGAGCGGATGATGCGGGACGCCAAGATCACCCAGATCTACGAGGGCACCAACCAGGTGCAGCGCATCGTCATGGCGCGCCAGCTGCTCAAGGGCTGACCCTCCGGGGGCGATGATCGGGCGGGCGGGCCGGGTGACCGGCCCGCCCGCGGTCGTCAACGGATCTCGGTGGTGCCCTCCGGCCGGGTGGTCGCGCGCGGGGGCGCGGACCACGGCGACTCGCCGCCGGAGCGGCGGGGCAGGGGTTCGGTGGGGGTGTCGGGATAGGCCAGCGTGAGCGGGGCCGGATCGCCCTCCTTCTTCGGGCCCGCCGGGGGCCAGTCGCCGAGCGAGGGGTTGTGCTCGATGGGCTTGTCGGCCGGGGTCAGCTCCGCCTCGGCCGCCGCCCCGACCGGCCGCTGCCGCCAGCGCTGGCCGCTGAACACGGCCATCAACAGCAGCACGCCGATCAGGAACAGCGTGCCGTTCTCCAGCGGCTGGCGTAGCGGCAGCGGGTCCCCGAGCAACTTCCAGTCCTCGGGGATCCGGTTCCGGACGCCGAAGGGCGCGACGAACAGCCCGAGGTACGGGACCGCGAGCAGCAGCCCGGCCACGGCCGGGCCGAGTGGCGAGAAGCGCAGCGTGCCGAGCAGGCCGAGCAGGATGCCGGCGACGCCCAGGTAGACGGCCGGCTCGATCAGGTTGGGCGTGCTGTACGTACCGATCTCCACCCAGCGGTGCACGGTGCGCTCAGATCCGTCCTGACCGAGCGTGACGAGCACCCAGGTGACGGGCGCCACCACCAACCCGGCGAGGAAGCTCCAGAGATGTCGCATCCGCGCACCGTACCGTTTTCGGCATGACAGATCACCCCTCCGCCCCGCAGGGCAAGCCGACCTCGTACTCGCGCGTCACGCTGAGTCGCATCATGACCGCTGTCGATGTCAATCTGTACGGGACCGTGCACGGTGGGGTACTGATGAAGTTCGTCGACGACGTGGCCGGTGCGGCGGCGGCCCGGCACAGCGGGGGCACCGCGGTGACCGCCTCGATCGACGAGATCGTCTTCTCCGAACCGGTCCGCGTGGGCGACCTGGTGCACGCGCACGCCCAGGTCAACTGGACCGGCAACACCTCGATGGAGGTCGGGGTGAAGGTGGTCGCCGAGCGCTGGGACTCGGCCGAGGACGAACCCGTCCGGGTCGCCACGGCGTACCTGGTCTTCGTGGGGGTGGACGTGGGCGGCGCGCCGCGCCCGGTCCGGCCGGTGCTGCCGGAGACGCCGGAGGACGAGCGGCGCTACCGGGAGGCGGAGATCCGCCGGGCCCACCGGCTGGCCCGCCGCCGGGCCATCCAGGCCCACCGGGCCGGCTGACCGGAGTCGGCCCACACACCCCGCGGCCCGGGCGTGTGGGCCGGCCACGCCCCGTCACCGGCACCCGGTGCGGAGAATGGCGTCGCGAGGTAGGGCAAGATGGCGCCACGGCCCATGCACAGTGTCGTGCCGGGGCCTCAGGGAGGGTGGAACAGTGGGTGACGTGCTGTGGACGCCGCCGGCCGACGTGCGTGAGCGGTCCCGGATCGGTGACTACCTGCGCTGGCTGGCCGAGCACCGGGGGCTGGAGTTCGCCGACTACGACGCGCTGTGGCAGTGGTCGGTGACCGACCTGCCCGCCTTCTGGCGGTCGATCTGGGACTACTTCGAGGTGGTGGCGCACACCCCGCCGACCGCCACGCTCACCGACCCGACCATGCCGGGCGCCCGCTGGTTCCCCGGCGCCACCCTCAACTATGCCGAGAACGTGCTGCGGATGCCGGGCCGGGGCGACGACGACCCGGTGGTGATCGCGCACGGGCAGACCCGCGCGCCGGAGACGCTGACCGCCGCGCAGTTGCGCGAGCGGGTCCGCCGGGTGGCGGCCGGCCTGCGCCGGCTCGGCGTGGGGAAGGGCGACCGGGTGGCGGCGTACGCGCCGAACATCCCGGAGACCTACGTCCTGCTGCTCGCCACCGCGAGCCTCGGCGCGATCTTCTCCTCCTGCGCGCCCGAGTTCGGCACCCGCAGCGTCACCGACCGCTGGCAGCAGATCGAGCCCACGGTGCTGGTGGCGGTCGACGGCTACCGCTACGGCGACAAGCCGGTCGACCGGCGCGCCGAGGTGGCCGCCATCCGGGCCGCCCTGCCGTCGCTGCGGCACACCGTCGGCATCGCGTACCTCGACCCGGCCGGCGCGCCCCCCGAGGGTGCGCTTTCGTGGTCGGAGCTGGCGGCGGAGACCGACGAGCCGCTGACCTTCACCCCGGTGCCCTTCGACCACCCGCTCTACGTGCTCTACTCCTCCGGGACCACCGGCCTGCCCAAGCCGATCGTGCACGGCCACGGCGGCATCCTGCTGGAGCACCTGAAGATGCTGGCCCTGCACCACGACCTGGGCCCGGCCGACCGGTTCTTCTGGTTCACCACCACCGGCTGGATGATGTGGAACTTCCTGGTCTCCGGGCCGGCGGCGGGCGCGGCCATCGTGCTCTTCGACGGCAACCCGGGCCACCCCGACCTGGGCGCGCTCTGGCGGCTGGCGGCGGAGACCGGCACCAGCTACTTCGGCACGTCGGCGCCGTTCCTGCTGGCCTGCCGCAAGGCCGGGCTGGTCCCGAAGGAGAGCGCCGACCTGTCCGCGCTGCGCGGGGTGGGCTCGACCGGCGCCCCGCTGCCCGTCGAGGGCTTCACCTGGGTCTACGAGAACGTCGGCGACCGCCTCCAGCTCCAGTCGCTCTCCGGCGGCACGGACGTCTGCACCGGCTTCGTCGGCGGCGTGCCGCTGCTGCCGGTGCACGCCGGAGAGATCACCTGCCGGGCACTCGGCGCGAAGGTGGAGGCCCGCTCGGCGGACGGCACCCCGGTGATCGGCCAGCTCGGCGAGCTGGTGATCACCGAGCCGATGCCGAGCATGCCGGTCGGCTTCTGGAACGACACCGACGGCTCCCGCTACCGCGAGGCGTACTTCGAGGTCTATCCGGGGGTCTGGCGGCACGGCGACTGGATCACCATCAACGAGCGCGGCGGCTGCGTGATCACCGGCCGCTCCGACGCCACCCTCAACCGGGGCGGCGTCCGGCTCGGCACGGCCGAGTTCTACTCGGTGGTCGAGGGGCTGGACGAGGTGGTCGACTCGGTCGTGGTGCACCTGGAGGACGACGAGGGCGGGGCCGGCGAGCTGCTCCTCTTCGTGGTGCTCGCCGAGGGCCTGGAGCTGGACGACGAGCTGCGGAGGAAGATCTGCCGGGAGCTGCGTACCGCGCTGTCGCCGCGGCACGTCCCCGACGAGATCCACCAGGTCCGGGCCGTCCCGCGCACCCTGAGCGCGAAGAAGCTGGAGGTCCCGGTGAAGAAGATCCTCACCGGCACCCCGGTGGACAACGCCGCGGCCAAGGGCGCCCTGGCCAACCCGGAGTCGCTGACCGCGTTCGCCGCCTTCGCGCAGCGCCGTGCCGGTTCCGACCACCCCACCCGCGCCTGACCCCGAGGTCAGGCGAGGGCCCGGGTGACCTTTTCCGTGGCCGTGCGGGAGTCCAGGCGCGCCGGGTCCAGGTTGGCGCAGGCGACCAGGGTGGCGCCCGCCGTGAGGGGGGCCAGCAGCCAGTCGACCGGGTCGGGGTGCCGCGTCACGTCGACCAGCAGCCGGTCGCCGGGGGTGAGGCACAGCTCCGCGGCCCGGGCCTCCGCGCGGGCCAGCAGCGCCGCGTCCCCCGCACCACCTCCCGGGTACGGGGTGTGGTGGTCGCCGTGACCGCGTACCGCCGACACGAAGTCGGCGAAGCCGGCCGGCACCTCCCGCATCGGCAGCGCGAACGGGTCGAGGGCCAGCGCGTACCGCTCGCCGGCCGACCAGGCGCCCGCCTCGTCGAGCCGGTCGGCGGCGGCGAAGAGCACGTCCACGTCGCCCCGGGTCTCGGCCACGGTCAGCTTCGCCGACCAGCAGCCGAGCAGCACGGCGGCGGTCTGCCAGTGCGGCGGCAGCAGCACCGCGGCCGTGTCGCCGGGGGCGAGCGCGACCTCGTCGACGAGCAGGTTGGCCGTCTTGGCCACCCAGTTCGCCAGCGTCGCGCCGGACAGTTCGGTGCGCTCCCCGGTGGCGTCGTCGTACCAGGTCAGCAGCGGGCGGGCGGGGTCGGACGCGGTCGCGTCGGCGAACACCCGGGCAATGTTGTCGGCCATCGGCGCGAACGATACGCGCCCGGGGCGCGTACTCGATGACAACGACAAGTCGGCGTACCGTCGGGTCGCAGTCAGCGTCGGGCAGCCGGCCCGGCGTAGGCTTGCCGACAGTGTTGTTCCCCACAGACACGCCAGCCTGAGGAGTCGCCCCGTGACCGCCGGTCGCCCGCCCCGCGTGCTCATCGACGCCACGAGTGTCCCCGCCGATCGCGGCGGCGTCGGTAGATACGTCGACGGCCTGCTCGGTGCCCTCGGCCGGGTCTGCGGCTCCGGCGTCGACCTGGCCGTGGTGAGCCTCCGCACCGACCTGGAGCGCTACACCCGGATGCTGCCCGGCGCCGAGGTGATCCCCGCCCCGGCGGCTGTCGCGCACCGGCCCGCCCGGCTCGCCTGGGAGCAGACCGGCCTGCCGCTGCTGGCCCAGCAGGTCGGCGCCGAGGTGCTGCACTCGCCCTTCTACACCTGCCCGCTGCGAGCCGGCTGCCCGGTCACGGTCACCGTGCACGACGCGACCTTCTTCACGGAGCCGGAGCACTACGACAAGTCGCGCCGCACCTTCTTCCGCAGCGCGATCAAGACCTCGCTGCGCCGCGCCAACCGGGTGATCGTGCCGAGCAAGGCCACCCGCGACGAGCTGATCCGGCTGCTGGACGCCGACCCGACCCGGATCGACGTGGCCTACCACGGGGTCGACCAGGCCGCCTTCCATGCCCCGAGCGAGGAGGAGAAGGCGCGCGTCCGGGCCCGCCTCGGGCTCGGCAGCAGCAGCTACGTGGCGTTCCTCGGCGCCAAGGAGCCGCGCAAGAACGTACCCAACCTGATCCGCGGCTGGGCCCGCGCGGTGGCCGACCGGGAGAACCCGCCCGCGCTGGTCATCGCCGGCGGTCAGGGGCACGACGACGACATCGACCGCGCGGTGGCCGAGGTGCCGTCGCACCTGCGGCTGCTCCGCCCGGGCTACCTGCGCTACGCCGACCTGCCCGGCTTCCTCGGTGGCGCGCTGGTCGCCGCCTACCCGTCCTACGGCGAGGGCTTCGGCCTGCCCATCCTGGAGGCGATGGCGTGCGCGGCGCCGGTGCTCACCACCCCGCGGCTCTCCCTGCCCGAGGTGGGCGGCGACGCCGTGGCGTACACCAGCGAGGACCCGGAGCAGATCGCCACCGACCTGACCGCCCTGCTCGACGACGAGCAGCGCCGGCTCTCCCTGGCCAAGGCCGGCTTCGACCGGGCCAAGGAGTTCACCTGGGAGTCCAGCGCCGAGGTGCACATCGCCGCGTGGAGCCGCGCGCGTTCCTGAGTGTCACCTGCGGGTACGCCCGACCCCGGTCCCGTAGCAGGGCGGTTCGGGCATGATGTGCTGATGTTCTACGCCGTCATCCCGGCGGGTGGCAGCGGCACGAGGTTGTGGCCGCTGTCCCGTGCCGGCCACCCCAAGTTCCTCCACCCGCTGACCGGCACCCCGGCCTCGCTGCTCCAGGCGACGGTCGACCGGCTGTCGCCGTTGACCAGCCCTGAGCGCACGCTGGTGGTCACCGGGGCCGCGCACGTCGCGGCGGTGGCCCGGCAACTGGCGGGCGTGCCGGAGGAGAACATCCTGGTGGAGCCCTCGCCGCGGGACTCCTGCGCGGCGATCGCGCTGGCCGCCGCGGTGATCGCCGAACGCGACCCGGAGGCGGTGATGGGGTCGTTCGCCGCCGACCACCTCATCGGTGACCCGGCACGCTGGGCCGAGGTGGTCCGGCAGGCCATCCGCGGCGCCGAGCAGGGTTCCCTGATGACCGTGGGCATCACCCCGACCCGCCCGGAGACCGGCTACGGCTACCTGGAGACCGGCGAGCCGGTGGGCGACAGCCCGCTGCGCCCGGTGATCGAGTTCAAGGAGAAGCCGGCCGCCGAGGTGGCGGAGGGCTACGTCCGCTCCGGCCGGCACCTCTGGAACGCCAGCATGTTCGTCTGGCGGGTGGACGTCTTCCTGGCCGAACTGGCCCGGCAGCAGCCGGCCCTGCACGCGGGGATCACCGCGATCGCGGCGGCGTGGGGCACCCCCGAGCAGGACGACGTCCTCGGCACGGTCTGGCCGACCCTGCCGAAGATCTCCGTCGACTACGCGGTGATGGAGGGCGCGGCGACCGCCGGCCGGGTGGCGACCGTTCCCGGCGACTTCGGCTGGAACGACGTGGGCGACTTCCACACCCTCGGCGAGGTGCTGCCCGCCGACGCCGCCGGCAACGTGGTGCTGGGCGCCGACGCCAAGCCGGGCGTGCTGCTGCGGGACACCAGCAACCTGGTGGTGGTGCCGCAGTCCGGCCGGCTGGTGGCCGCGATCGGCGTCCACGACCTGATCGTGGTGGACACCCCGGACGCCCTGCTGGTCTGCCCGCGCGACCGGGCGCAGGACGTGAAGAAGGTGGTCGACGAGCTCAAGGAGCGCGGCGAGGAGGGGCTGGTGTGACCGTGCCCCGGGTCAGCCGGCGGCCCGCCGGGCAAGCGTCGCCAGCGCCGGGGCCACCAGTTGGACGGTCCCGTCGGCCAGCGGCTCGGGCAGCCGGTCCGGCGGGAACCAGCCCAGCGCCTCGGACTCGGCGCTGACCCGCTCGGTCGCCCCGGCCGGGGCGAGCACGGCGAACCGGATGTCGTAGTGCAGCGAGCCGCCCTGGCAGGCCACCGGGTGGATGTCCACGTCGATCGGCTCCGGGTCGACCACCAGGCCGGCGATCCCGGACTCCTCGGTGGCCTCGCGCAGCGCGGCGGCCGCCAGGGTCCGGTCGCCGGGCTCGCAGTGCCCGCCGAGCTGCACCCACTTGCGGAACTTGCCGTGCAGGCAGAGCAGCACCCGGGCCCCGGTCGGGTCGAGCACCAGGGCGCTCGCGGTGACGTGCCCGGGCCGGTGCGCCCGGCTCATCGCCACCGGCCCGGCGGCGAGCAGCGCCAGCGTCCGGTCCCGGTTGGCGGCGGCCGCCGGGCTGGTCGCCGTCCAGCGGCTCAGCACCGCGGTGGCGTCGGCGTGCAGGCGGGCGTACGTCTCGGTCTCCGGCACCCCGCCACTGTACGGGCGCGCCCTCCGTACCCTGGCCGGGTGACCCTGCGACTCGTCGAGTTCGTCGTGGCCGGCAACGAGGCCAGCGACCTGCTGCCGGTACGCTCCGCGGCCCTGCTGCGCGCCCACGGCGCCCGGCGGGGATTCTGGACCGTCCTCGACGAGGGCCCGGTGGAACAGTGCCTGGCCCTGCTGCTGGAGCGCGCGGACGGCGAGTGGGTGGCGCATCACGTGGCCGCCGACGCCGGCCGGGAGAACGGCCGCACCGAGGACGGCGAGGCGCTCGCCCACCACGACGGCTGGGTGTACGTCTTCGGCTCGCACTTCGGCTCCAAGGCCGGCCCGCTGCGCCCCCGGCGGGCGTTCGTGGCCCGGTTCCGGGAGGACGACGCCGCGCGCGGGACGCTGCCGCTGCACGTGGTGCGCAACCGGTTCCGGCTGCACCGGGCGGTCAACGACGCGCTCGCCGCCGCGCCGCTGACCCCGCTGCCGCCGGGGAAGCGGGTCCGGCAGCGGTTCATCGTGGAGACCATGACCCGGGGCACCGCCCGGGCGAAGAGCTGGGTGAGCCGGCTGGCCGAGGACGACCTGCCGCTCAACGTCGAGGCGGCGGCCTTCACCCCGGCCGGGACGGTGCTGCTCGGGCTGCGTTTCCCGGTGACCGCCGAGGGCGAGCCGATCCTGGTCGAGCTGGCCGGGGTGGCCGACATGTTCGACGACCAGCCGGGGTGGCCGCGGGCCGTCGGGGCGTACGCCCTGACCGGGGTGACCCCGGCGGGCACGCTGACCGGCTTCCGGGCCATCGCCCCGACACCGGACGGCGGCTACGCGGCGGTGATCGGCTCGATCGACGCGGTCGGCAAGGGTTCGGTGCTGCTGGACGCCCACCCGCACGGCGGCGAGGTCACCTCGCGGCACGTCCGGTTCCGGCACGACGTCGGTCCGGACGCCCGGGTGGCGGGGAAGGTGGTGGCCGAGCTGGCGCCGTTCCACCACGTGGAGGGGCTGGCCGAGCTGGACGGGCGCTGCTACTACGTCACCGACGAGGACCACCGGGTGGCGCTCTGGCTCGGCTGAGCGGTCGCCGGACGACACCTCCACGGAGAAGAGCCGCAGACCCTCGTGGTGCCGTCCGGCCGACCGGCGCGCCCGCTGGCCGTCGACCGGGCCGGCGCTGCCGTGCCCCGGCAACGGCGGGCAAGGGAAGTCTGCCCAACCCGGCCGCGCACCGTCGAGGTTTTTCATCCCACGCTTAAAAATGGAGATAAGTGCCGGCGGGTACAGTGCTCAAGGTGGCGGGCACTCCCTCGGTCCGCCCGGGAGAGTCCATGCTGAAGGTCGTTTTCTCCCGCGAGGACATCCTGCGGACCAGGGTGGCCCCCGCCGCGGACCCGGTCTGGGAACTGGTCCTCAGCCTGCACCTGCTCCAGGGGCGCGGGCGTGACCCGCTGCTGACCGAGTGGCGACGCACCGTGGCCCGCGGGCTGCGGACGGACAGCGCGGCCGAACGCTACCGGCTGCTGCTGGCCCTCAATCCCCCGCGCGGTTACTTCCCCGACTTCCTCACCCCGTACGCCAGCAGGGACGGCCTGGAGGCCGGGCTGGAAGCGGTCCGGGGCACCCCGGCCGGCCTGCTCCGCCGGGACCTCACGCTGCTGGCCGAGGAGAACACGCTGCCGTCGTCGGCGAGCGTGCTGGCCCGTGGCGAGCCCGAGGTGCTGCGCCACCTGACCGACTCGATGGTCCGCTACCAGTCGCTGGCCGTAACCCCGTACTGGTCACGCATCCAGGCCGCCGTGGAGGCGGACCGGGCCCGCCGCGCCCGGGCCATGCTCGACGGCGGCACCGAAGGGCTGCTGGCCAGCCTCCGCCCGAGCATGCGCTGGGACGACGGGGTGCTGGAGGTCCTCGACTACCCGGACAGCCGGGAACTGCACCTCGACGGCCGGGGGCTGCTGCTGGTTCCCTCGTTCTTCTGCGCGCGCACCCCGGTCGCGCTGCTCGACCCGAGCCTGCCGCCGGTGCTGGTCTACCCCGTCGACCGGCTCGGCGGCCTCCTGGGCGAGGCGGGCAGCGGCGCCGGCCGGGACGCCGACGCCGCGCAGCGGGAGGCGCTGGCCGCCCTGCTCGGCCGGACCCGGGCGAGCGTGCTGGAGGCCGCCGACGAGGGCTGCACCACCGGCGAGGTCGCCCGCCGGCTGCGCATCTCCGCCGCCGCGGCCAGCCAGCACACCACCGTGCTGCGCAACGCCGGTCTGCTGGTCAGCCACCGCGACCGCAACACCGTCCTGCACACCCTGACCCCTCTGGGCCGCGCCGTCCTCGACGCCTGACCCGGGCGACGCCACGCGAGGCGCGAAACGGGTCAGACGGCGAGGGCCGCGCTGGCGGTGCTTCCGGGTGGCGGGGGGAGCAGGGCCGACGGGACGCCCTCGGCGGCCAGCGCGGTGCGCAGCCGTTGCAGGTCGGCGCCGAACCGGACCAGATCCGCCGGGTCCACCGGGGCCGGTGGCGTGCCGAGCACCAGGCCGGTGGCCGACGCGGGCCAGCCGGGCACGGTGGCGACCAGTCCGGCGCGTACCTCCTGGTCGGTGACGTGGGTGAAGACGGTGCCGGACGCGACCACCTCGGCGACGGCGGCGATCGCCCGGTCGACGGCGGCCAAGTCGGCAGGGGCCGGGCCGGGGCCGTCGGCCAGGGTGGCCGCCGCGCGCAGCCCGGCGGCGTGCGCCTCGGCGGTGCCGAGGGAGAAGAGGTCCAGCGACGCGTCGCGGACCAGCGCCCGGGCGCCCGTGTCGTCGTCCCGGGTCCCGCCCAGGTAGCCCCGGATCACCGCGACCGGCACCTGGTCGCACTTGCCCTTGATCAGCTCGCCGGCCCCGGCCAGCTCGTCCACCACGGCCATCTGGGTGAGCTGGAGTTCGTTGCCGTAGGGGTCGATCTCGCCCCGGTGGTCGCGGATCGCCGGCATGCCGGCCACCCCGAGCGCCACGTCGGTGAGCCCGTTGCGCCACGGTCGGCCCATGGTGTCGCTGACGATGACCGCGACATCGAGGTCGTACCGCTCGCGCAGCGCGGCCCGCAGCGCGCGGGCGGAGGCGTCCGGGTCCTCGGGCAGCAGCACCAGCCGGGTCTTGTCCACGTTGGACGCGTCGATGCCGGCGGAGGCCATCACGAACCCGTGGTGGGTCTGCACGATCCGGGTCGCGCCGCGGGTGGCCACCACCCGGGCGGTCTCCCCGGCCAGCACCTCGTCCCGGGCGGCGAGCCGGTCGGGGCCGTCGGCCGGCACGTCGACCAGCCGGCCCTCCGCCTTCGACACGATCTTGCTGGTCACCACCAGCACGTCGCCGTCGCGCAGCCAGGGCGCGGCGGTGGCGATCAGCGCCGCCAGGTCGTCGCCCTCGGTCACGTCGCCGATGCCGAGCACCGGCAGGATCTCCAGCCTCACATCAGCTCCAACGCGGCCCGGACGATCGCCACCGTCGCCGCCTCGTCGGTCATCCGCAGCGGCGCCGGGCGCACGGTCACCTCCGGCACTGTGGTGCCCGCGTCCTCGGGCGCGACCAGCCAGCCGTCGAGCAGGCCGCCGGCCGGCCGGCCGCCGTAGAGGCCGCCCACCCCGGCCGCGCTGCACTCGACGCGGAGCACGGACAGGCAGCGGTCGGCCATGCCGCGGACCGGCGCGCCGCCGATGATCGGGGACACCCCGATGACCGGGGCCGGACCATCGGCGACCGCGTCGCGCAGCCCCGGCACGGCCAGGATCGGGGCGATGCTCACCACCGGGTTGCTGGGCGCCACGAGCACCACGTCGGCGGCGCGGATCGCCTCCAGCACCCCGGGCGCCGGCTTGGCCGTCTCCGCGCCGACGAAGACGAACCGGTGCGTCGGGAGGTCCGCCCGGTGGCGCACCCACCACTCCTGGAAGTGGATCGCCCGCTGGCCGCCGTCCGAATCAACCACGACGTGCGTCTCCAGCCGGTCGTCGGTGGCCGGCAGCAGGCGTACGCCGGGCTGCCAGCGGGTGGCCAGCGCCTCGGTGACCTGGGACAGCGGGTAGCCGGCGTTGAGCATGGTGGTGCGCACCAGATGGGTGGCGAGGTCCTTGTCGCCCAGCCCGAACCAGGCCGGCTCGGCGCCGTACGCGGCCAGCTCGGACTTGACCGTCCAGGTCTCGCCCACCCGGCCCCAGCCCCGCTCCGGGTCGGCGCCCCCGCCCAGCGTGTACATCACACTGTCCAGGTCGGGGCAGACCTTCAGCCCGTGCAGCAGCAGATCGTCGCCGACGTTGACCACGGCGGTCACCTCGGCACCCATCTCCCGGGCGTACGCCCGGACCCCGAGCAGGAACCGGGCGCCCCCGATGCCGCCGGTCAGAACCACGATGCGCATGGCGTCCATCCTTGCGCACGCGCCGCCGTCGATCAGCCGTGGCCGGGAAGCTGTGATAACCATCCCCACCGCATCCTTGACAATCGGGTCTCAGGGCAGATTGGCGGTTGGTGGCTTACCCGTCACCTCCGGAAGTGGCGGTGAAGGATTTACCGGTCCCCCCGACGGTGCCGGTGGAGTCCGAAACGATGACGCCGTGGCTGGGCGTATCCCACCAGTAGGGCAGAGGCCGGTGACCAGGCCGAGCCCGGCCGGAAGTCGCACCACGCGCCATCGGATGGAAGGTTTCCGCTTTCGGCGCAGGCAAGGAGGGCTTCACCCTCTGCGCGGATCTTCGCAGCGTCGGCTGCATTCCCGAAGCGGGGGTCGGCGGTCTGGTCGGCGAACTCGTCTGCGTCCTTCCATGACCAATTGCGGTCAGGGACGACGAGCACGCTGCCGGCCCGTGACCACCACATGGAGTGGGCAGTGCCCTGCGACATCAACATCAGGGTTCGGTATGGCTGCCAGAAGCCAGGCTGAAGCAGGGTCGGCGTAGTCAACTCATCCCGCCACGGGCGGGTGCCGGTCGTCGTGCCGTCCAAAGCAGCGCGATGCATGGTGGCCGATCCGCGGTCTAGCCAGCGCAGCAGGCCATGCTCGTCGTTGGAAAACACTCGGCCGCACTGGGGGGACGACACCGATACGACCGTCCGGATGCATTCGCGTCTAACGATTTCTCGTCCGTGCCGGTAGCGCATCCTCGGCAGGGTAGCCATCGATCATGTCAAGCATCAGGGGGTCCCAGATATTCGTCATCAGCCGGGACACGACGCCGGAAAGATACGTCTAGCCGTCGATTTTCCCCTTGCCTCTATCTATGGTTGCTTGTCGTACGTCGCGTCTGCGGATCGGTGAGTTTGGCGAGTGATTGGCGCTGTCCTCGCGGTTGGAACTGATGAAGGGTTTGTTGGCGGTCGTGAGTGCCTTCTCGTGCCGGCTGGACAGGCTCCGAGCTATGGAAGCGAAACTCGACAGGGCGGATCTGACCCCGGTTGGTCGCCCGTGAAGGTCACCCGCATCGCTTACTCGAGCGGCTTGAACGCCGGCAAGTACGCCGCGTTGCGGGAGCAGGCGCGTCGGTTGGGCCGGGTGCGTAGTGAGGTCTGGCAACGGTACGGCTCGATCGCCGGGGTCGGATCCGGGCTGACGGACCGGCAGGTGCGGGACGGCTGGTTGGCCGACGGCACACATGTGCGGTTCAGTGTGCTGGCGAATTCCTGGAAGGAGACCGTCCGCGACGCCGTGGCCGACATCGCAGCGAACCTGGCGTCGGCGAAGGTCGAGGTCCGGCGGGCGATTCATCGGTGCACCAACGATCCGGTGGAGCGCAAGCGGTTGCTCAAAGCGTTGAAGACAGACCAATGGGCTGGCGACCCGTTCCTGTCTCGGCAGATGCGCAAACACTGGAGGCGGGGCCGCAACCACACGCACGATCAGATCGTGATGCGCGCCGACGCGTACAACGCCGCCGTCGATGGGCGAGGCCGGTTGTGGCTGGCGGTTCCCGGTCTGCAACGCCGCCAGATGGTCAAGATCCCGCTGTCTACGACCGTGGCCCCGAGGGGCACGCTGCGGCTGATCCTTCGCGCAGGCCGAGTCGAGGTGCACTACCAGATCGACGCGTCACGAATGCGGTCATCGCGGCGGCCGTGCGGCGACCGGACAATCGGTGTGGACAAGGGCTACACCGAAGCCCTTACGGACTCCGACGGCGATCGCCACGGTTGCGGCCTGGGTGAGTTTGTTGACGGCGCAGTCGGACCGGTCAAAGGAACGTAACCGTCGGCGGGCGAGGCTGCGCTCGATCGCGAACACCGCCGCCCTGCGCGGGGATCATGCGAAAGCGCGTCGGATCACGGTCAACAACCTCGGGACGGTCAAGCGGGATCGGCAGGCCGCCCGGCACCGAGCGAGGGTGCGTACGGAGGTCTTCAGCGCCGTGCACCGGGTGGTGGACAAGGCCGCCGCCGTGGTAGCCGAAGACCTCACCAGACGCTTCCCCGGCCGTAATCCGCTCGGCAAAAACAGCAATCGGCGCCTCGCCGCGTGGACGAAAGGGGTCACCGCCGAGGCGCTGGTGAACGTGTCGGAGCGCAGAGGTTCTGCGCTCGTGCACGTCAACGCCGCCTACACCTCACAAGCCTGTCATCGCTGCGGCCGGCTCGGCCGACGCAGCGGGGATCGGCTTCACTGCACCTCGTGCGGGGTGGTGTGGCAGGCCGACGTGAACGCCGCGATCAACATCCTGCAGCGAGCTGGCGATCCCGACATCGCCCTGCACACACCGCACCAAACGGTGAAGCAGATCCTGCAGGACAGGGTCGATCGCCATCGGACCAGACTGCCGGTCCAGGACTCCAGCCCGGCATTGGCCGCGCGGAGAGCGAAACATCCGAACCGCTCTACGAGCATTCAGTAGGAAGCAGACTACGCTCACGTCGGCAACTGTCCGTTTTCATCCCCAGGGGGAGTCCGTGACCAGCCCCGCCGAGCCCGCGTCCGGCGACACCACGCAGGCCAGCCAGTTGACCAAGCCGTTGCGCGAACTGGCCGCGCTCGTCCTGCTCGGCGCGAACGCCGTGCTGCTCTTCGTCGGCCTGCTGCGCCTGCTGGTGCCGGTCGACGACTACAGCACGTTCAGCGGCCGGGCCGGGAGCACCTTCTTCGCCTTCGTCGGCCTGGAGTCGACCGTCCTGCCGGTGCTGGCCGTGCTGCTGGCCACCCACGTCCGCCCGGTGCTGCCGAAGGCGAAGCTGATCACCCAGGTGGCGCTGGTCGAGTACGCCGTCTCCGCGGCGTTCGGCGCGCTCACCTTCCTGATCTGGATGGTCGGCCGGCTCGCCGACGGCGAGGTGCTGGACGCCTTCCTCGGCCTGCTCACCCGGGTCGCCTGGCTGGCCGTCTTCGCGATCGCCGCGTTCGTCGTCTTCAAGATCTGGCGCACCCTCTACTACGTACCGAAGCCGAAGCCGCAGCCCGGTGTATACGGCCAGGCGCAGCCCGGCTGGCCGCAGCAGCCCGGCCCGGTTCCGGGCCAGCCCGGCGGTTACCCGGCTCCGGGCGGGTACCCGCAGGCCGGCGCGCCGCAGCAGCCGGGCGGCTACCCGCAGCCCGGCCCGTACGGCCCGCCGCAGTCCGCGCCGCCGTTCAACACCGCCCCGCCGCAC
>NZ_MUYZ01000112.1:0-18990 GCF_003013775.1 Micromonospora sp. MH33 | reverse complement strand
CCGGGCACCGCCGCCTCGGACCGCACCGTCGAGGCGCTGCGCGACGCCGTCGCCGCCGTGCCGGACTCCGCGCCGCCCGCGGTCGCCGGCGCCGACGCCCCGGAGGGCGCGCTGGTCGGCGGTACGGTGGCCGCCACCTACGACTCGGACCGGGCGAACACGAAGGACCTGTGGCTGATCCTGCCGATCATCCTGCTGCTGGTCGGGGCGGTGCTGGTGCTGCTGCTGCGCGGCCTGCTGGCCCCGGTGCTGCTGGTGCTGACGGTCATCGCCTCGTTCTTCGCCAGCCTCGGCGCGGCCTGGCTGCTCTTCGACCGGGTGCTGGACTTCCCGGCGCTGGACAGCGGGGTGCTGCTGCTGGCCTTCGTGTTCCTGGTGGCGCTCGGCGTGGACTACAACATCTTCCTGGTCACCCGGGCCCGGGAGGACGCCCGCCGGCTCGGCACCCGGGACGGGATGCTGTCCGCGCTGCGGGTCACCGGCGGGGTCATCACCAGCGCGGGCGTGCTGCTGGCGGCCGTCTTCGCCGTGCTCGGCGTCCTGCCACTGATCACCCTCACCCAGATCGGGATCATCGTCTGCGTCGGCGTCCTGCTGGACACGCTGCTGGTCCGCACGGTGCTGGTGCCGGCGCTGGCGTTCGGACTCGGCGACCGGTTCTGGTGGCCGGGACGGATCGTCCGGGACCCCGACGCCCCGGCGGAGACGTCGCCGGCGCCCGTCGCACCGGCCGGCGCCCGGGACTGAGAACGGGCGGGGCCCCGGCGGTCGCCCGCCGGGGCCCCGTTCTCGTCAGCTCAGTAGGTCAGGCAGACGCACTCGGTCATCAGCGCCCGCACGTTGTAGACGTACTGCTCGTTCGGGATCCGCAGCGGCGGTGGCGGGCCGCACGGCGGGCTCTTGCCGGGCTGGCAGTCCGGCGCGACGCTGCCCGGGCCCACGTTGTAGGCGGCGATCACCGCGTTGAGCAGGCAGGACGTCAGTTGACTGGTGCACAGCGAGGCATCGAGCCGGTAGTCCGAGCCGAAGTGCGAGTCGCCGATCTTCTTCGTCAGCCAGGCCAGGTAGTTGGCGCCGAGGACCGCGTTGTCCCGGTAGGCGTCCAGGTCGTAGCTCTGCTCGAACCGGTTGTTGACGAACTCCGCCGTCGGCGGCTGGACCTGCATCAGCCCGACGCCGCTGTCGCAGGCGTAGATGTTGGACTGCCAGCCGCTCTCCTGCCAGGCCGTGGCCTTCACCAGGTTGAGCGGCACCTTGATGTCCGGCGCGGACACCGGCCAGTAGGTCTTCGCGGCGGCGTCGGTCAACGCCTGCTTGACCTGGCTGCGGGTGGCGGCGGTGCCCTTGTAGCTGGGCTTGCAGCCGGCCACCGGTGGCTTCGGCGCGGGCGGCGCCTTGGTCTCGGTCAGCGGTTTCACCGTCGGCCGGGGCGCACCGGCCCGGCTGGTGGTCGGCTTCGACGAAGCGCTCGGGCTGGGCTTGGCGCTGGGTTTCGCGCCCATCGCCGCGACCGCCGGCGGTTCGTCACTGGGCGGGTCGGCGGGGCCGTCCGCGGGCGCCTCGACGGGTGCCTCGCTGGGCAACTCCACCGCCACCTCGCGGGTCGGCTCCTCGCCGCCGCACCCGGTGACCGCACTCGCCGCCAGCAGCGCGGCGACCGCCGCCATAACGCAGCGGCCCACTCCTCGGCGCATCTGACCTCCCCCGTGGTCGTCGCCGCACCCTAGCAGGGATCGACGGGGCCGCGGGGTACCCGCGACGCCCGCCGGGAGGCCCGGGGCCGCGGCGGTCCGTCCCCTGTGGCCGGCCCACCGGTACCTGGCGGACCGTCCCCGCCGACCGCGTGGTCCCGGGTGGCCCAGGCGACCACGAACACGGTGACCCAGGCCGCCCCGAGCAGCACCGACGTGGCGGTGCCGCTGGCCGTGCTCCAGCCCAGGTAGAGCCGGGCGCCGGTGACGGCCACCACGCCGGCCGACGCGCCCGTCCAGACCGCCACCGCCACCGGCCAGCGGGCGCCCCGGGACAGCAGCCAGGCCAGCGTGCCGAAGCTGGCCGTGACCACCGCATTCTGGGTCGGCAGCAGGTCCGGGGCGCCGTCCGGGCCGCCCGACCCGGTCAGGCCGGCCACCACGACCAGCACCACCAGCGGCACGAACGCCCCCACCGTGCCGAGCACGCTGAGCAGGTCGGCCCGCCACGGCCGGTTCCGCCAGGCCACCACCGCCGCCACCAGGGCCACCGCGGCGATCAGCACCCAGCCGCGCAGCACCGATACCGCGGCCAGCGCCGGGTCGACCACCCCGGGGGTACGCCGGGCGGCGAACCAGTCCGCGACCAGCCCGTCGAGCACGCCGAGCCCGCTGTGCCGGACCACCGCCTCCAGCACCTCCGCGACGGCCAACCCGGCGGCGAAGAGCAGCAGCAGGCCGGCGGCGAGGTTGATCAGCAGCGTGCCGGCCGGCCCGAACCGCATGGCGACCAGGAAGAAGAGCACCCCGTACCGGGCGCGCAGCCAGCGCAGCGGGGGCAGGGCGGCGGCCCGGGCGGCCAGCGCCCGCACCGGGTCCGGGTTGCGGCCCAGCCAGCGGCCGGCCAGCACCACCCCGACCAGGCACACCAGCAGCACGAGCACCGCGCCGGTGGCCCGGCCCAGAAGCCGGGACACCCGCTCGTACGACTCGCCGGCGGCGTAGCCGGCCAGCACGGAGGCGCCGACCCAGCTCGCCACCCCGGCCGCGTTCCACGGGGCGAACCGCCGGTAGGGCAGCCCGGCCGCGCCGGCCAGGCGGGGCGCCAGGGTGCGGGCGAAGGCCACCCAGCGGGCGGCCAGCACGCCCCGACCGCCGAGCCGGTCGAGCAACGAGTCGGCGCGCCGCCACCGGTGCGGCCCGATCCGGGCACCGAGACCGGAGGCACGCAGTTTCGGCCCGTACCGCCGCCCGGCACGGTAGGCGAGTGTGTCTCCGATCACGGCGGCAGCGGTCATGGCCAGCAGCGTGGGGACGAGCCGCAGCGTCCCCGCGTACGCTAGGAAGCCGACCAGCAGCAGGGTCGCCTCTCCCGGCACCAGCAGTCCGAAGATCACCGCGGTCTCGCCCGCGACGATCATCGCGGCGACCAGGTAGATCAGCAGGGGCGGCAGCCCCTGCAGCCAGTTCAGCAGGTCAGGCATCCGGTCCCCCGCACGGGAGCCAGCATGCCAGCCGCTGGAACGGTCGGGACAGCACTTTCGGCAGAGATCCGGGCGATCTCGGGGTGACCCCGAGGCGCGCCCCGGCAACCGCAGACAGGAGTATGGAGGGTATGCAGCTACGCACCGACCTCCGCAACGTCGCCATCATCGCCCACGTCGACCACGGCAAGACGACCCTGGTCGACGCCATGTTGCGGCAGGCCGGCGCCTACGGCGCCCGTGGTGAGACCACCGAGCGGGTCATGGACTCGATGGACCTCGAGCGGGAAAAGGGCATCACCATCCTGGCCAAGAACACCGGCGTGCGGTACCTGCCGGCGGACGGCTCCGACCCGGTCACCATCAACATCATCGACACCCCCGGCCACGCCGACTTCGGTGGTGAGGTCGAGCGCGGCCTGACCATGGTCGACGGGGTGGTGCTGCTGGTCGACGCCAGCGAGGGACCGCTGCCGCAGACCCGCTTCGTGCTCCGCAAGGCCCTCAAGGCCCGGATGCCGATCATCCTGGTGATCAACAAGGTGGACCGGCCGGACGCCCGGATCAAGGAGGTCGTGGACGACACCTACGAGCTCTTCCTCGACCTGGACGCCGACGAGGAGCAGATCGACTTCCCGATCGTCTACGCCTGCGCCCGCGACGGCATCGCCTCGCTGACCCAGCCCGCCGACGGCTCGGTGCCCGACGACAGCCACAGCCTGGAGCCGCTGTTCCGCACCCTGCTGGACACCATCCCGGCCCCCGCGTACGACGAGGACGCGCCGCTGCAGGCGCACGTCACGAACCTCGACGCCTCGCCCTTCCTCGGCCGCCTGGCGCTGTGCCGGGTCCGGCAGGGCACCATCCGCAAGGGCGAGACGGTCGCCTGGTGCCGCACCGACGGCAGCACCCAGCGGGTCCGCATCTCCGAGCTGCTGATGACCGAGGGCCTGGAGCGCAAGCCGGCCGACAGCGCCGGCCCGGGCGACATCATCGCCGTCGCCGGCATCCCGGAGATCATGATCGGCGAGACCCTGGCCGACGCCGAGAACCCGATCCCGCTGCCGCTGATCACCGTCGACGAGCCGGCCATCTCGATGACCATCGGCACCAACACCTCGCCGCTGGTCGGCCGGGTCAAGGGCGCCAAGGTCACCGCCCGCATGGTCAAGGACCGGCTCGACAAGGAGCTGGTCGGCAACGTGTCGCTGCGGGTCCTGCCGACCGAGCGGCCGGACGCCTGGGAGGTGCAGGGCCGCGGCGAGCTGGCCCTGGCCATCCTGGTGGAGCAGATGCGTCGCGAGTCCTACGAGCTGACCGTCGGCAAGCCGCAGGTGGTCACCAAGGAGATCGACGGGAAGACCTGCGAGCCGGTCGAGCGGCTGACCATCGACGCCCCGGAGGAGTACCTGGGCGCGATCACCCAGCTCCTCGCCACCCGCAAGGGCCGGATGGAGCAGCTGGTCAACCACGGCACCGGCTGGATCCGGATGGAGTGGCTGGTTCCGGCGCGCGGCCTGATCGGCTTCCGCACCGAGTTCCTCACCGACACCCGCGGCACCGGCATCCTGCACCACGTCTTCGAGTCGTACGAGCCGTGGTTCGGCGAGCTGCGCACCCGCCAGAACGGCTCCCTGGTCGCCGACCGGGCCGGCGCGGTGACCTCGTTCGCCATGATCAATCTGCAGGAGCGCGGCCAGCTCTTCGTCGAGCCGACCACCGAGGTGTACGAGGGCATGATCGTCGGGGAGAACTCCCGCTCCGACGACATGGACGTCAACATCACCAAGGAGAAGAAGCTCACCAACATGCGCGCGTCGACCTCCGACGAGACCGAGAAGCTGATCCCGCCGCGCAAGCTGTCGCTGGAGCAGGCCCTCGAGTTCTGCCGCGAGGACGAGTGCGTCGAGGTGACCCCGGCCGCGGTGCGGATCCGCAAGGTGGTGCTGGACCAGACCCAGCGCGGCGGGATGGCCGCCCGCCGCAAGCACGCCGGCTGACCCGTCAGCCACCCCGGAGCCCGGCCCGCCCACCCGGCGGACCGGGCTCCGCCCTTTTCGAGGTCGGGTGGGGTCAGGGTTTGGTGGCCTGGAAGGCCAGCACGTCGGGGAGGGGGCCGGGGGCGGACTCGCGGACGGCGGTCAGCGTCAGACCGGCGGCGGTGACCGCGTTGAGCAGGTCGGCCAGCGGCAGGTGCCAGGCGCCGACCCGGGCCCGCACGCCGACCGTGTTCCAGGACCGGAAGCTGCGCTCCCGCTCGGCGTACCCGCCGTCGATCACGGCCCGGCCGGGCTCGGAACGGTCGGCGAACGCCCCGACGAAACAGGGGTGCACGCCGACGTGGACCAGCCGCCCGCCGGGCGCCAGCACCCGGGCCGCCTCGGCGATCGCCGCCGGGTAGTCCGGCATGTCCGTGTGGGCCAGCACGCAGGCCACGGCCGGCAGGGCACCGTCCGGCAGGGGCAGCGCGGTGGCGTCGGCCCGCGCCACCGGGAGCCGCGCCGCGGCATGGCGAAGCTGCCCCGCCGACAGGTCCACCCCGACCGGCTGCCAACCCAGCCGGCGCAGCTCGGCGGCGTGCGCCCCGGTGCCGCAGCACAGGTCGAGGCAACGCCCGGGACCCCGACCGAGCAGCTCGGCCAGCACCGACCGGACCCGCTCGCTGTAGTCGGTGGCGGTGGTCGTGACGTACTCGTCGTACCAGTCGGCGATGGCGTCGTACGCGGCGGTCGTCATCCCCGCACGCTAGACCCGGCACCGGCCGGGCCGCAGCCCCACCCGCCGCGAAGATCCGCTACGGTCACCGGCATGACCTGGGAGGATCTCGACGCGCACCTGGACAAGGTGCCCGGCACCGTCTCCGCGTACGTGGGACGGCTGGACGCCCCGTCCACCTGGACCCGGCAGGCCGACGCCACCCACTACGCGGCCAGCACCATGAAGGTCGCCGTGCTGGTGGCACTGCACCGCGCCGCCGAGGCCGGCCGGCTCGACCTGGACGACCCGGTCCCGGTGCGCAACGCGTTCGACTCCGCCCTGCCCGGCGCGCCCCGGTTCGCCAACGCCCAGCACTACGACAACGACGACGCGGTCTGGGCGCGGGTGGGCGGCGAGGCGCCGCTGCGCTGGCTCGCCGAACGGATGATCGTCCGCTCCAGCAACCTGGCCACCAACATCTGCATCGGCCAGGTCGGGCTGCCCGCGCTGGCCGAGGCATGGACGCTGGCCGGGGCCCGGCACAGCGTCACCGGCCGGGGCATCGAGGACTTCGCCGCCCGGGACGCCGGCATCGACAACCTGGTCACCGCCGCCGACCTGGCCGCCCTGCTCGGCGGGCTGGCGCTCGGCGCCCGCCGGCCCGGCCCGCTCGCCTCGCCGGCCGGCTGCGCGGCCATGCTGGACGTGCTGTTCGCCCAGGAGCACCGCGAGGACCTCGCCGCCGGGCTGCCCGAGGGGACCCGGATCGCGCACAAGAACGGCTGGGTACGCGGTGTCCGGCACGGTGCCGGGGTGGTCTTCCCCGCCGACGCGCCGCCCTACGCCGTGGTCGTCTGCACCACCACCGACCTGGCCGACGGCGGCCCGAGCGGCGAGGAGGTGGAGGACGACGCCTGCCGCCTGATCGCGCACGTCTCCGCGCGGGTCTGGGCGGCCCGGCACGACCTGGCCGGGTGACCGTTCACTCCAGCAGGTTCGCGCGCAGCGCGGCCAGCGTCCCGTCGGTCACCCCCAGCCCGTCGCACAGGTACGCGTCGAACGAGCCGTGCACCCGGCGCACCTCCTCGTAGGCGGCGTCCAGGTACTCCGGCCGCACCTCCAGCAGCGGCCGGGCGACGGTCGGGTCCAGGTCCGGCCGGCGGCGGGTCATCGCGGCCAGCAGCACCTCGCGCAGGCTCTCGGTCAGCTCGTTGTGCCGCAGGTAGTCGGCCCGGATCGCCGGCTCCTCCACGCCGAGCGCGGTGAGCAGCACCACCGACAGCCACCCGGTGCGGTCCTTGCCGGCCGAGCAGTGGAACAGCAGCGGCAGGCTCGCCGCGTCGGCGGCCAGCCGCACCGCCGCCCCGAACCCCGCCCGCGCCGACTCACCGGTGACGAACCAGCGGTAGATCCCCGCCATCGCCCCCGGCATGCCCTCCCGGGCCAGCTCCTCGTACGCGTCCAGGTCGTGGCCGAGCAGCACCGCCGAGACGTAGGTGAACACCGGGTGGGCCGCGTCGTAGACCGGCAGGTGCACCAGCCGCGGCTCGCCGGCCAGGCGGTCCGGCGGGGCGACCGCCTGCTCGGTGGCGTGCCGCAGGTCCACCACACAGGCCGGGGCCAGCTTGCCCAGCACCGGCAGGTCCTCGTCGGTGAGCCGCCCGAGCGCGGCGGTGCGGATCAGTCGGCCGGCGCGTACCCGCCGCCCGTCGGCGGTGGGCAACCCGCCCAGGTCACGGGCGTTCGGCGCGCCCACCAGCTCCCAGTCCCGCCCGGTCATCGGCCCTCCCCTGATCGCTGCCAGCTCCATATAGGGTGCCCCACATGACGATCGCCGCGGTACGCACCCACCGGCTCTCGGCCCCCTTACACACCCCGTTCGTCACCGCGCTGCGCCGCGCCACCACCGTGGATACCCTGGTCGTGGAGGTGGTGGACACCGACGGGCGGTCGGGCTTCGGCGAGGCCCCGCAGGTCTGGCAGGTGACCGGCGCGTCGATCGCCGGCGCCGAGGCGTGCGTCCAGCAGCTGCTCGGGCCGCTGCTGACCGGGCGGGACGCCGACGACCTCCAGGCCCGCTGCGCCGAGGTGCGCCGCGCGGTGGTGGGCAACGAGTCGGCCCGGGCCGCCGTCGACGTCGCCCTGCACGACCTGGCCGCGCGGCGGCTCGGCGTACCCCTGGTGCGGTTGCTCGGCGGCACCACGCTGCGCGTCCCGACGGACGTCACCCTGGCCGCCGGCGACGCGGTGGACCTCGCGGCGGCGGCCACCAGCCGCCGGGCCGAGGGCTTCACCGTGCTGAAGCTGAAGGTCGGCACCGACGCGCGGGGCGACCTGGACCGGGTCCGCGCGGTCCGCGCCGCGGTGGGGCCCGACGTGCGGATCCGGCTGGACGCCAACCAGGGCTGGACGCCGCGCGAGGCGGTCCGGGTGATCCGCGGCATCGAGGACGCCGGGCTCGACGTCGAGCTGGTCGAGCAGCCGGTGCACCGCCGGGACCTGGACGGGCTGGCCTGGGTCAGCGACCGGGTGGAGCTGCCGATCCTCGCCGACGAGTCGGTCTTCGACCTGCGCGACCTGGTCGAGGTGATCCGCCGCCGGGCGGCCGACATGGTCAACGTCAAGCTGGCCAAGTGCGGGGGTTTGCACACCGCCCGGTCGCTGCTGGACCTGGCCGCCGCGCACGGCATGGGCACGATCGTCGGCTCGATGATGGAGAGCCAGGTCGGCCTGGGGGCGGCGGCCAGCCTGGTCGCCGCCTACGGCACCACGGCCGTGTCGGACCTCGACGCCGCCTGGTGGCTGGCCTGGTCGCCGGTCTCCGGGGGCATCCGGTACGACGGCGCGACCGTCGTGCTGCCGGACGCTCCGGGGCTCGGCATCGCGAACGTGAGTGAAGTAAAGATTCAGCCGCGCGGTTGAGCGTCGTTGGAATTTTTCATAGGGTCGGCCGAGGAGGCGCGACGTGGGGGTGGACGTGGAGCTGCAAACCGGCCGCGAGGCCGTCGTCCGGGTCCCGGTGGCGACCCTCTGGGCCGCGCCCGAGGCGGTCCGTCCGGTCGACCGCCCCGCGCTGTCCGACGCGCCCGACACCGCCGCCTGGATCGCCGGCATGGACCGTGACCAGCAGGTCGGCGACTGCGTCCTGACCCAGCTGCTGCTCGGCGAGCGGGTGCTGGTCACCGAGCTGCGCCCGGACGGCTGGGCGCACGTGGTCGCCCTGGCGCAGCCCGCGGCCAAGCTCGACGTACGCGGCTATCCCGGCTGGCTGCCCGCCGCCCAGCTCACCGCCCCGGCGGAGCCCGGCCCGTCGGCCACCCCGCTGGTGGTGGACGCCGTCCACACCGCGCTGCGCGCCGCCCCCGACGGTCCGCCGGCCCTGACCGGCGTGGTCCTCGGCACCCGCCTGGCCCCGGCCGGACGGCCGGTGGACGGCTGGCGGCCGGTCCTCGTGCCCGGCCGGGCCGACCCGCTCTGGGCCCCCGAGGGCGACCTGGTCCCGCTGCCGGCCGAACGGCCGGAGGCCAAGGAGGTGCTGGCCGTCGCCGAGCGGCTGCGCGACCTCGTCTACGTCTGGGGCGGGCTGTCCACGCACGGCATCGACTGCTCGGGCCTGGTGCACCTGGCCTGGCGCCGGTACGGCATCACGCTGCCCCGGGACGCCGACGACCAGGCCGAGGCGACCACTCCCTTGGCGCTGGACCAGGAACGCCCCGGCGACCTCTACTTCTTCGCCCGGCCCGGCCGGCGGATCCACCACGTCGGCATCGTCAGCACCGAGCCGCAGGGCGAGACACGGCGGATGCTGCACGCCTGCTACGTGAAACGCCGGGTCGTGGAGGAGCAGCTCCCCCCGGACCGGGAGGCCACCCTGGTCGGTGCCCACCGGATCTGACCCCCGTACGCCGAAAGGGGCGCTCCCGATCGCGGGAGCGCCCCTTTCCGGTGGGTCCGGTCAGCGGCGGGCCTCCGCCAGCTCGCGACGGCGGTCGCGGGACGACTTGACCAGGCTGGCCACGGTGGCCGCGGCGAGGGTGCCCAGGATGACGGTGAGCGACAGCCAGATCGGGATGTGCGGGGCCCAGGCCACGTGCTCGCCGCCGTTGACGAACGGCAAGTTGTTGTCGGCGAGGGCCTCCAGGACCAGCTTGACCCCGATGAAGCCGAGCACCACGGCCAGGCCGTAGCTGAGGTAGATCAGCCGGTCCAGCAGGCCGCCGAGCAGGAAGTAGAGCTGTCGCAGCCCCATCAGCGCGAACACGTTCGCGGTGAAGACCAGGTACGGCTCCTGGGTGATGCCGAAGATCGCCGGGATCGAGTCGAGGGCGAAGATCAGGTCGGTGGTGCCGATCGCGATCATCACGATCAGCATCGGGGTGAACAGCCGCCGCCCGTTCTCGTGGGTCGTCATCCGCGCGCCGTCGAAGGTACGGGACAGCGGCAGCGCCTTGCGGCTCCACCGGATCAGCAGGTTCTCGCTGAACTCGTTCTCGTCCGGCTCCCCCTGGCGGGCCAGGTTGACCGCCGTGTAGATCAGGAACGCGCCGAAGATGTAGAACACCCAGGAGAACTGGGAGATCAGCGCGGCGCCGGCGGCGATGAAGCCGCCCCGCATGACCAGTGCCAGCAGGATGCCGACGAGCAGCACCTTCTGCTGGTACTGCCGGGGCACCCCGAAGCGGGCCATGATGATCACGAAGACGAAGAGGTTGTCCACCGAGAGGCTGTACTCGGTGAGCCACCCGGTGTAGAACTGGCCGGCCACGCTGGGGCCTGACGTGAGCCACAGCCCCGCCCCGAAGAGCAGGGCCAGTGCCACGTAGAAGCCGACCCACAGGCTCGACTCGCGGACGCTGGGCTCGTGCGGGCGGCGACCGATGATGAACAGGTCGACCAACAGGACCGCGGTCATCGCGACCAGGGTCCCCGCCCACACCACTCCGGACACGTTCAAATCCATCCTCCGGCAGACACACAGCGTCGGGCACACCGTACGCCGGGTGATGGGCCGGGGTGCGTCGACGCTGACTCTGGTGACTGTCGGAGGTCTCTTCCGCCACCGACCCGGGAACGGGTCACTGACCGACGGAGCCGGGTCGTGCGACCGGGGGGCCGGCGCTCTTCCGTGCTGACGACTCCGTCACGGGGGAATACTCCCCTCCTCGGCCGCCATTGTTCACCATCAGGCCCGGTCGGCGCATCTTCGGGGGCGCCGTTTGCCACCCTCATCACGTTCCGGCGTGCGGCAGGTCTCGTCGCGCACGCCGTCCTAGGAGGCTAGGTGTCCGATTGCTGCGGTCCCGCGGGCCTCACGGGTAGCGGATCGGTGAAGGACCAGCCGGCGGCCAGCAGGGCGTCGCAGGCGGCGACGGCGACCGCCAGCCGCTGCTCGTGCGACCCGCGCAGCTCGACCACCGGCACCCCGCAGCCGGCCAGCTCGGCCCGGAACCGCCCGGTCATCCAGGCCCGCAGGTGCTCGCCGTCGCGCAGGCCGTCGTCGGCGAAGGGCACCCCGTGGTGGTCGGTCAGCAGGTACAGCGCCGGCCGGCGGGCCGCCGCCCGGACCGCCTCTGACGACGACCCGAGGTAGCGCTCCTCCCAGATCGCGGTGGCCCGCGCGTCGGTGTCGCAGAACAGCAGCGGACCACTCACCCGGGCCGCCGCGTCCTCGGCGGCCTGCTGCTCGCGGACCACCTCCACGAAGTCCTCCCGGTCCCAGGTCACGTCGAAGACCGTCGCGTCCGGCCGGACCCCTCGCAGCCCGGCGAGCTTGCGCTCGGTCAGCTCGCGGCCGTACTCCGGGACCCAGGCGGTGCCGTAGTGGGCGGCGAGCGCCTCCGCCATCGTCGTGGTGCCGGTGGACTCGGCCCCGACCACCACGACCCGGCGGACCAGCCAGGCCCGCACCGCCGGGCGCAGGCGACGCCAGTGCGCCGCCGGGTCCGCCCGCACGGCGGTGCCGGAAACCGGGACGGCGCGCCGGTCCAGGTCCACGCAGACCGCCACCGCGTCGAAACGACGGGCCAACTCCTCGCCGTACGCCTCCGAGGAGAAGACCGCATCCACCGGCTCCCCGCCGAGCGCGTCGGCGAACACCGCGCAGTGCAGGTCCCAGATCCCCGGTTCGGCGTAGTCGACCGGGTGGTCGTCGTACCGGCCGACGAACCGCACCCAGGGCGTGGCGGCGTGCGCCTCGCGCAGCCAGGCGACCCGCAGGTCCAGCGGGATCGACTCGCGCCGGGACGGGGCGACCACCACGGTGACCGCCGCGCAGCGGGCGGCGGCCGCCTCGATCAGCGCGTGGTGCCCGGCGTGCGGCGGGTAGAACTTGCCCACCAGCAGGCCGTGCCGGAACTCCCGGCTCCGGTTCGCGACCGCGGGCCCGTGCTCGGCGCTCACGCGGCGACCGGGGCCGGGCCGGGCGGCACCGGGGTGGCCGCCGCGCGCCGGCGCAGGTCCGCCCGCCACTCCCGCAGCCCCACCACGCAGAGCGCCAGGAAGATCAGGTAGAGGCCGCCGGTCAGCCAGAGTCCCTTGTACGCGTACAGCGGGATGTAGATGAGGTCGGCGGCGATCCACAGCCACCAGCTCTCCACGAGCTTGCGGGTCTGGCCGTAGGTGGCGAGCAGCGACAGCGCGGTGGTGACCGCGTCGGCCAGCGGCACGGTCGAATCGGTGGCCCGGTCCAGCAGCGCCCAGAGCCCGACGGTGAGCAGCACCCCGGCCACGCCGAGCGCCCACCACTCCCGCCGGCCGGTCCGGGCCACGGTCAGCCGGCTGCGCCGCTCCCCGCCGAAGAGCCAGTGCCACCAGCCGTAGAGCCCGAGGAGCACGTAGACGACCTGGAGGCCGGCGTCGGCGTACAGGCCGGCGGTCCAGAACAACAGCATCAGCAGCAGCACGTTGGCGATGCCGATCGGCCAGTTGGCGATGTGCTGCCGGGCCACCAGCCAGACGTTGACCACACCGGTGGCGAAGCCGAGCAACTCGGCCCAGGTGGTGCCGGCGCCCAGCACGGTGAACGCCGTGGCGGTGAGCCAGTCGAGCATGTGTCCTCCCCCGTTTCCCGAGCGCCCACCCTAGAGCGGGGTGTGGCGCGCGGAACAGGCCCCGGGGCGTACCGGACGGCGCCCGGCGTGCGAGGCTTCCGGCATGGTTCTTGAGGTCGCGCTGATCGACGTGACGCCCGGACACGAGGACGACTTCGCCGCCGCCTACGCGCAGGCGCGCCCGATCCTCGCCGGCACCGAGGGCTGCCGCTCGGTGCGGATGACCCGCGGCATCGAGTCGCCGTCCCGGTTCGTGCTGCTGGTGGAGTGGGACTCGGTCGAGGCGCACGACGTCAACTTCCGGCAGAGCGAGCGCTTCGGACAGTGGCGGGAGCTGATCGGGCCACACTTCGCCGGCCCGCCGCTGGTCGAGCACTTCGTCGACGTGCCGGCCTGAGCTGTCGTACCCCTGGCCTAGCCTGCGCTCGACGCGCCGGCCACCGGTCCCGACGGACATCGGGGGCGCCGGGCCCGGTGGCCGCGCGCCGAACGCCGTGCCGGGCAGAACAACCGTCCGGACAGACACCGGGGACGCCGACCCGGACGGGCTGGCCGCGGTGGCCCGCCTCTTCCCGGGCGGCCGCTGGGGCACCCGGAGGACGGCGCCCGGCTGGTGCGCTTCCTCTGCTCCGCCGACGGCGGCTGGATCACCGGTCAGGTGATCGACTCGGAGGGCGGCTTCCGGCGCGCCCGCTGACCGACCCGTTCAGTCGGGCTCGTGCGGCTCGCGCGGCCGGGGCACCGGCGCGGGGCCGAGCCGTCGGCCCAGCAGCTCCACCGTCTCCTCCTCCGGCAGCGCCGCCGCCAGCAGCCAGTCGACCAGTTGCTCGTAACGGGCGACGTCCGCCTCGGCGACCAGCCGCAGGTCGGTGGTGAGCGTCTCCACCAGCACGGTGCGCGGGTCGGCCGGGTCCGGGTACGCGTAGTACGAAAACGGCGCGAGGGGGTGCAGGTCGCCGTAGGGGGACGCGTCGCGGGGCAGCAGCCGGATGGTGACGTGCGGCCGTTCGGCGAGAACGGTCAGGTGCCGGAGCTGGTCCCGCCAGACCTCGGCGGGGAGGCCGGCCGGGTCGCAGGCCCGCTCGTCGATCAGAGCGGTGTAGCGCGGTGGCTCGGGCCGGCACAGCACCTCCTGGCGCACCGCGCGGGCGCGGACGTCGGCCTCGACGTCCACGTCGTCGGCGAGCAGCGCGCCGGCTGTCACCCGCAACCGGGCGTACTCGGGGGTCTGGAGCAGCCCGGGCACCAGCACCGGCTGGTAGTCCACGATGCGGACCGCGCCCGCCTCCAGTTCCGCGTACGCCCGCTGCCGCTCCCCCATCTCGCCCAGCGCCTTGGACCAGCCGCGGCCGGTGGCGGCGTCCCGGGCGATGACGATCAGCTCGTCCCGCTGGTGGGGCGGCACCGCGTAGACGTCGAGCAGGTCGAGCACGTCGGCCAGGTCGGGCCGGCTCTGCCCCAGCTCGATGCGGGACAGCTTCGATGTGGACGCCCACCCGAGCCGGCCGCAGACCTGCTCCAGGGTGAGCGACTCCCGGCGGCGCAGCCGGCGCAGCTCCGCGCCGAGCCGCACCCGCCGGACGACAGGACTTGCTGACAACGGCATACGTGCCTCCCCACCGAGGGAGAGTACGCATGACCATCACGCACGGCAATACCTTGCTCGCGCAGAGCTATCGCCGGTTGTCAGGGGCGGTAGGTGCCGAAGGACCAGACCAGGCCGGCCAGATCGCGGGCGGCGTAGTCGCGGGAGCCGTAGTCGGTGTCGAAGGGCGGCCGGACGATCTCCGCGCCGGCCGCCCGCGCCCGCTCGTGGTGCGCGTCGACGTCGTCGACGGCCACGTAGACGCGGTAGTCGTCGTCGGCCGGCCGGCTCGCCGGGGCCGGTCCCGGGCCGAGCATGACAAGGTCGTCGCCGTAGCCGAGCTCGGCGTGCCGCACCGTGCCGTCGGGCCCCTCGTGCACCTCGTGGACGGTGAGGTCGAACGCGGACCGGAGGAAGTCGACGGCGGCGCGGGCGTCGGGGTACCGGAGGACCGGGTAGATGCTTCGCATGGGTCCGAGTCTGCCGGTGGACGGGTCAGCCGGGATTGGACGAATGCGATCCGGGCCGGGCCAGCGTCGCGGGCGTGGCGCCGGCGAACTCGCGGAACTCCCGGATCAGGTGCGACTGGTCGTAGTAGCCGCACCGCGCCGCCAGGTCCGCCCATCCGCCGCCGGCCGGGCCGGCCGTCGGGTGCGGGTCGCCGACCGGCGCGGTGACCAGCGTGCGGCCCACCATGGCGTACGCCCGCTGGAAGCGGAGCAGCCGGGCGACGGTCTTCGGCGGCAGGCCGAACTCCCGCCGGAACCGGACCGCCAGGTGGCGGCGGCTCCAGCCGACCTCCTCGGCCAGCGCGCCGACGCCCAGCCCGCCGCCGCTGCCGTCGAGCAGGCGCCAGGCCCGCAGCAGGCGCGGATCGACCGGCCCGGTCACCGCCAGCCGGGCCGCGAGGGCGGCGTCGAGCCGGGCGAACCGGCTCGCCCAGTCGGGCAGACCGGCCAGCTCGTCGGGGAGCCGGGCCAGCCAGCCGCCGAGCCGGTCGACGGGGACCGCCCGGTTGGCCAGCTCACCGAGCGGCAGCCCGAGCAGCCGGCGAGCGGCCGGGGCGGTCAGCAGCACCTGCACCCCGGCGCCCTCGCCAGCGGTGCGGGTCGCGCACCAGCCGTCGAACGGCCCGGCCAGGAAGGCGTTCGTCCCGTACGCGCCCCGGTCGCCGGCGCGCGGATCGGTCACGTCCAGCGGGGCGCCCCAGCCGAGGATCAGCACCACGAAGGCGCCGGCCGCCTCCCGGCGCACCAGCGCGGCGGCCGCCTGCTCCCGGTAGCCGAGGTAGCGGTCCACGTAGCGGTGCAGCCGGGGGTCGGGGAGCCCGATCACGGCCTCGGTCAGCACGGCGGCCTCCCCCGGACCCGGTGCGTCACTTAACCCCGGCGGCGTCCATCCCGCGGAGTTCCTTCTTGAGGTCGGCGACCTCGTCGCGGATCCGGGCGGCCAGCTCGAACTGCAGCTCCCGCGCGGCGGCGAGCATCTGGTCGTTGAGCTCCTGGATGAGGTTGGCCAGGTCGGCCCGGGCCATCCCCTCCCGCGACGGCGTCGCCGCGCCGCCCCGACCTCGGCTGCGGGTCTCCTTGACCGGCGCCTTGCCCCGGGACAGCTGCCGGACGGCGCCGC
Organism: Micromonospora sp. MH33; assembly: GCF_003013775.1. Taxonomy (NCBI): domain Bacteria; kingdom Bacillati; phylum Actinomycetota; class Actinomycetes; order Micromonosporales; family Micromonosporaceae; genus Micromonospora; species Micromonospora sp. MH33. Next base: position 2,855 of record NZ_MUYZ01000112.1, on the reverse strand, counting down.
CCACCCGGCTGTTCTCGGTGTCCTCCGCCTCGCGGTAGATGTCGTCGAGGATGTCGTGGATCTTCTTGCGCAGCGGCTCCGGCTTGATCCCGTTGGCCTCGTTGTGCGCGATCTGCTTTGCCCGGCGCCGGTTGGTCTCGCCGATCGCGTCCGCCATCGACGGAGTGATCTTGTCGGCGTACATGTGGACCTGGCCGGAGACGTTACGGGCCGCGCGGCCGATGGTCTGGATCAGCGACCGGCCGCTGCGCAGGAAGCCCTCCTTGTCGGCGTCGAGGATCGCCACCAGGGAGACCTCGGGCAGGTCGAGGCCCTCGCGGAGGAGGTTGATGCCGACCAGCACGTCGTAGTCGCCCTTGCGCAGCTCGCGCAGCAGCTCCACCCGGCGCAGCGTGTCGACCTCGGAGTGCAGGTAGCGCACCCGGATGCCGTTCTCCAGCAGGTAGTCGGAGAGGTCCTCGGCCATCTTCTTGGTCAGCGTGGTGACCAGGACCCGCTCGTCCCGCTCGGTCCGCAGCTTGATCTCGTGCATCAGGTCGTCGATCTGGCCCTTGGTGGGCTTCACGACGACCTCGGGGTCGATCAGGCCGGTGGGGCGGATCACCTGCTCGACGAACTCGCCCTGGGCCTGCTCCATCTCCCACGAGCCGGGGGTGGCGGAGAGGAAGACCATCTGGCCGACCCGCTCCAGGTACTCGTCGAAGCGCAGCGGCCGGTTGTCGGCCGCGCTGGGCAGCCGGAAGCCATGGTCGATCAGCATCCGCTTGCGGGAGGCGTCGCCCTCGTACATGCCGCCGATCTGCGGGATGGTCACGTGCGACTCGTCGACCACGGTCAGGAAGTCGTCGGGGAAGTAGTCGAGCAGGCAGTGCGGCGGGCTGCCGGGCAGCCGCCCGTCGATGTGCATCGAGTAGTTCTCGATGCCGGAGCAGAAGCCGACCTGGCGCATCATCTCGATGTCGTAGGTGGTGCGCATCCGCAGCCGCTGCGCCTCCAGCAGCTTGCCCTGCCGCTCCAGCTCGGCCAGCCGCTCGCCCAGCTCGACCTCGATGTCGCGGATCGCCCGCTCCATCCGCTCCGGCCCGGCCGCGTAGTGCGTGGCCGGGAAGATCATCAGGCTGTCGACCTCGCGGACCACGTCGCCGGTGAGCGGGTTGAGGTAGTAGAGCTTCTCGATCTCGTCGCCGAACAGCTCGATCCGGACGGCCAGCTCCTCGTAGGCCGGGATGATCTCCAGCGTGTCGCCGCGGACCCGGAAGGTGCCGCGCTGGAAGGCCATGTCGTTGCGGGTGTACTGGATGTCGACCAGCCGGCGCAGCAGCTGGTCACGGTCGAGCTCCTGCCCGACGGCGACCCGGACGGCCCGGTCCAGGTATTCCTCCGGGGTGCCCAGGCCGTAGATCGCCGACACCGTGGCCACCACGATCACGTCGCGCCGGGTGAGCAGCGACATGGTCGCCGAGTGCCGCAGCCGCTCGACCTCCTCGTTGATCGAGGAGTCCTTCTCGATGTAGGTGTCGGTCTGCGGGATGTAGGCCTCGGGCTGGTAGTAGTCGTAGTAGGAGACGAAGTATTCGACCGCGTTCTGCGGCAGCAGCTCGCTGAACTCCTTGGCGAGCTGGGCGGCGAGGGTCTTGTTGGGCGCGAGCACCAGGGTCGGCCGCTGGAGCCGCTCGACCAGCCACGCCGTGGTGGCGCTCTTGCCCGTGCCGGTCGCGCCGAGCAGCACCGTGTTACGGTCGCCGCGTCGCACACGACGCTCAAGCTCGTCGATGGCTGCCGGCTGGTCGCCGGCCGGCTGGAACTCGCTGACGACCTGGAAGCGGCCGTCGAGCCGGGGAATGTCGAGCGCCATGACCTCAACGGTACGCCCGAGGTCCGACACTTCCGGGGCCGAGCACGGACCACCCCTGATCGGCTTCGATATTCCCATTGTGTGCCTCATCTCACCGGACTACCCTCGTACCGTAGGCCGCTCGCGGCGGCCGACCGGGCAGGTGGCCGCCCCTCCGGGGCCCGGCCGTCCCCGGCACCGGGGGTCGCAGCACCCGAGAAACCGGCGTGCGCACCCGAGGTGGTCGCGCTCGATGCGCAGACCGGCCGCCGCGAGCGCCCCTGCTCGTCACCGAAACCCGGCAGCCGCGTTGTGCACTCGTGGAGACCTCTCCCGGCCGCCGGCCGCGACGCGCTCGCACCCGCGACACCGGCCCGCTCCCCGCCGACGAAGCCCGCCCCTCCCCGCCCGATCCACTCCCACCCGCCGCCCGGCAGGCGGGCGAGCCCACCGTGACCGACGCAGAACGAGGACCCGGCCGACCGGGTCCTGTCGGCCGGGCAGAAGTCGCTGCCCGCCCTCCGGTCGAGCCGCCCGGCGACCCCGAGCTGGACGGGACCGGCGACCCACCCGAGCAACCCACCCGCCGCCGCGCCGCCCTGGTCGCGCTCGCGGCGGCCGCCACGGCCTCGGCGGCAGCCCTGGTTGCCGGCCTGCTGAGCTGGTCGCCCAAGCCGGCGGAACCCGCCGAGACGGCCCGCCCCCTCACCACCGCCGAGGCCGAGCGGCTGGCCGCCCTGCGGGTCACCAACCAGCGGGACGTCCGCGCCGGCGTCCGGGTCACCCTGGGCGCGGGCGACGGTCGTACCGAGCTGGCCGGCTGGGTCGACTGGGCCCGGCCACTGGTCTACCTGGATGTCGGCGGCCCCGGCGCGGGCGCCGAGCGCGGGCTGGTCCAGGCGAACGCGTCGACGCTGCTGGTCCGGCCCGATCCCGCCGAGACGCCCACCCCGGCGCCGCCGCCGCTGGTGCCGCCGGACGACCGGTGGCGGCTGCGGGAGCTGCCGGCCGGGCGCGGCCT
>NZ_MUYZ01000111.1:0-19140 GCF_003013775.1 Micromonospora sp. MH33 | reverse complement strand
GACCGGCAGCGCGCTGTTCGCCCGGCCGGTCCAGCCCGCGGCGCTGCGCAGCAGCCAGTCGCCGAGCCGCCCGCGTACCGGGGCGGGCCACGCCTCGTCGGCGGCCAGTTCCAGGGCGATGACGGCGGCGGCCGTCGGCCGGCGGGCGGCCGGCACCCGTTTCGCGCGGTGCACCTGGTCCACCGGGACCCGCAGCCGGCCCCGGTCGGTGGCCAGCGTGATGTGGGTCTCGCTCAGCTCGACCAGTTCGCCGAGCGCGTCCGAGAATAGCGGTCGGCCTTCGCGAATCCCCACAATCCGGCGGACCACGATCCGGTGTCCCACGTCCTGCTGTCGGAGCACGATCGACCCCCTCCCCGGCGAGATACTAGGCTCTAACCGTCGCGGATGATCGCGACGAGTCTTGCGGAGGAGAAGACCGGTGACCTACATCATCGCCGAGCCGTGCGTGGATGTGCTCGACAAGGCATGCATCGAGGAGTGCCCGGTCGACTGCATCTACGAGGGCAATCGGATGCTCTACATCCACCCCGACGAGTGCGTCGACTGTGGTGCCTGTGAGCCGGTCTGCCCGGTCGAAGCGATCTTCTACGAGGACGACGTCCCGGAGCAGTGGAAGGACTACACCGGGGCGAACTACGAGTTCTTCGAGGACCTGGGCTCGCCGGGCGGCGCCTCCAAGATCGGCAAGGTGGAGAAGGACGCGACCTTCGTGGCCGCGCAGCCGCCGCGCGGAGAGGACCACTGAACCGGCCCGCGCCGGTCTCGTCGCGGCTGCCCGACTTCACCTGGGACACCCTGGACGCCGCGGCCGCGACGGCCGCGGCGCACCCGGACGGTCTCATCAACCTCTCGATGGGTACGCCGGTCGACCCGGTGCCGGCGCTGATCCGGCAGGCGCTGGCCGACGCGTCGAACGCGCCGGGCTATCCGCTGACCGCGGGCACTCCCGCGCTGCGGGACGCCATCGCGGCCTGGGTGGCCCGCGCCTGCGGTGCGGGCGTCGACGGGCTGGGGGTGCTGCCCACGATCGGCTCCAAGGAGCTGGTCGCCTGGCTGCCCACGCTGCTCGGCGTCGGCCCCGGCGACGTGGTCGTGGTGCCGTCGATCGCCTACCCGACGTATGAGGACGGGGCCCGGCTGGCCGGCGCCACCACGGTGCGCACCGACTCGCTGACCGCCCTGGGTCCCGACTCGCGGGTCCGGCTGGTCTGGGTGAACTCGCCCGGCAACCCCACCGGGCGGGTGCTGCCCGCCCGTCACCTGCGCAAGGTGGTGGACTGGGCGCGCGAGCGCGGCGCGGTGGTCGCCAGCGACGAGTGCTACCTGCCGCTGGGCTGGGACGCCGAGCCCGTCTCGGTCCTCTCGCCGGAGGTCTGTGGCGGGTCGTACGCGGGCGTGCTGGCGGTGCACTCGCTCTCCAAGCGCTCCAACCTGGCCGGCTACCGGGCCGGCTTCGTGGCCGGTGACCCGGCGCTGGTGGCCGAGCTGCTCAAGATCCGGAAGCATGCCGGCATGATCGTGCCCGCCCCGGTGCAGGCGGCCATGGTGGCCGCGCTGGGCGACCAGGCGCACGCCGACGCGCAGCGGGAGCGTTACCGGGCCCGGCGGGAGAAGCTGTACGCCGCGTTCACCGGCGCCGGCTTCACCGTCGAGCACTCCGAGGCGGGGCTTTACCTCTGGATGACCCGGGACGAGGACTGCTGGGACACCGTCGACTGGCTGGCCCGCCGGGGCATCCTGGTCGCCGCCGGCGTCTTCTACGGTCCGGCCGGCGCCCGGCACGTCCGGGTGGCGCTCACCGAGTCGGACGAGCACGTCGAAGCGGTCGCCGGCCGGCTCGCCCAGCTCTGACCGTTCCCCGGCGGCCGGGCCCGCGTCGGCCCGTCCGGTGGTCGACCGCCCCGCGCACCATGACGCGGCGGCCGGCCCCGGGAGGGCCGGCCGCCGCGGCGTGTCAGTCGTTGATCCGCTGGAACACCCCCAGCAGGGTGTCCCGGCTGTGCTTCTCCAGGAACTCGCTGGCCATCAGCTCCTGCACCGACACGGTCCGGCCGTCGAAGAGGGTGAGGGTGGCCTTCAGCGGCACCTCGCGCTTCACCTCGACCGAGGTGATCTCCTCGTACGGCAGGTACGGGTGCCGGGTGGCCAGGTCGGCGACCGGCACCGCGCCGACGAGCGCGGTGAGCCGCTTCTCGCCCTCGCTGGACCTGCCCGGGTCGGGGATCAGGACCAGGCCGTTGTCGAGCACGAGGATGTCGTGCTCCCGGCCGTCGACCTTGATGTTGGCGAGCCCGCCGATCAGGTCGGCGTTGCGGGCCGATGCCCGGGCCTGCACCACGGTGGCGTGGGCGGCGTCGACGCCCAGCTCGGCGAGGCGGGCCAGTGCCTCGTCCAGGGTCTCCGGGGCGACCGCCAGCTTGGCGATGCCGGCCAGGTCGAGTGGCTCGCCCGCCGGGCCGACCAGCCGGGCCGGTCCCGACCAGGAGAGCTGCCAGCGGGCCCGCCCGGAGCGGACCGCCGCGTTGTCCAGCAGGGTCTCCATCGGCCCGGCGAAGGCCGCGGCGGCCTCCTTGCGGGTGGCGCCGCTGAAGAACTGCTCGGCGAACTCGCCGAGCCGCCCGGCCCGGACCAGGTCCAGCAGGGTCGGCAGGCCCGGGGTGGAGGTGCCGGTGAACCGGCCGGCCGCCCGGTAGATGCCGTCCGCCTGCCGCTGCACGGTGGCGGCCACCGACTCCGCGACGAACTCCGCCCAGGGCAGGAGCCGCCGCGAGCCGTGCTCGACCACCAGGCCCTGGAGCTGCCGCCCGGCCCCGGCCACGTCGGCGAGGAGGGTCCAGGCCGGCCGGTCGTCCGGCGCCACCACCGCGGCGGGCGTGGCGGTCATCGCGGCGACGCGCACGCCGATCGGGGGGTGGGTGTCCCAGCGGGACGGCTCGCGTTCCGGCGCGTTCTCCCGCAGCTCGTCGATCTCGTCCCGGCGGGCCTGGAGCAGCATGGCGAAGCCGCCGAAGAGGTCGTCCGGCGCGAGCCCGGCCGTCCAGCCCGGCTCGACGTAGCGGCGCATGTAGAAGGCCCAGGCCGCGTCGAGCGCGGGCAGCGTGCGCAGCGCCGAGGTGGCCGCCTCGGTCCCGGCGAGCGCCACCGACGACCGGTCCGCCTCCAGCTCCTGCCGGCGCGAGGCGGCGTTGTCGACCATCAGGTAGAGCTTCGAGTAGCCCTTGAATACCCAGCCGACCGGATTGCGTGGGCTGATCCGCTCGACGGTCTCCTCGATGGCCAGCCGGCCCCGGTAGGCGACCCCGCCCAGCCGGGTGTGCTGGCCGGAGTAGTGGCCCAGCTCGTGTGCCAGCACCGAGCGGAGCTGGTCGATCCGCATGGCCTGGAGCAGCGGCAGCCCGATGTAGAGGGTGCGCCGGCCGCCGATCAGGCCGAGCAGCCGGCTCTGCTCGCCGACCGCCGCGTTGACCTCGGGCACCAGGCGGATCTCGTCGGGCGCGCGGGTCCCGACGGCCGTGGCCAGCTCCCGGACCGTGGCCCAGAGCCGCGGCGCCGCCGCCCGCTCGTCCAGGATCAGGCCGGGCGCCGGCTCGTTCTTCGTACGGATCGCCTTCCACAGCCCGACCCCGACCGCGCCGAGGGCGACCACCAGAGGGAGCAGCAGCTTGCCGGTGACCAGGCCGCTGGTGTGGCTGAACAGCCAGACGCCGAGCGCGGCCACGGCGGCGAGCTGGAGCAGCGCGACGACGTAGAAACCGATCAACATGACCACCGAGGCGAGCGCCCGGTACGTGGCGGACATGTGCATCCTTTCCCCCGTTTGGACCGGCCCGTCCGGTGGGCCGCCGGGGGACCGTACGACGTGAGCGCTGCTCGGACAACCCCCTTCCGTGCCCATCCGGCCCGCCCTACGATCTCCCTCGACACGCACGGGGGAGGACGAGAGCATGTGGCCGTTCCGGCGGAGGACGAAGCAGCAGAGTGGGCCGGTGCTCCCGGTCGACCCGACGATGGGTGACCCTGCCGCCCGCGCGCTCTCCGAGGCGCTGGCCCGGCGGGACTGGCGGGCCGCCCGGGACGTGCTGGTCGCCGTCACCGACCCGGACCACCAGGCGTTCTGCCTCTCCGCCGCCGGCCGGGTGCCGGGCGTGCAGGAGTGGATCGGCGAGTGGGCCGACGCCGAGCCGCGCGCCACCCTCCCGCTGCTGGTCCGGGGCACCCACGCGGTGCACTGGGCCTGGGAGGCCCGGGGCGGCGGGTCCGCCTCGCTGACCAGCCAGGAGCAGTTCCGCGAGTTCCGCAAGCGGCTGACCTTCGCCGAGAACCTGTTGGACGAGGTGGCGGCGCGGGACCCGGACGACACCACCGCCCGGGCCTTCCTGGTCACCTCGGCCCGGGGCCGCCAGGTGGACCGGGACGAGGCGGCACGGCGCTTCGCCGAGGTGGTCGCCCGGCACCCCTGGCACCGGCTGGCCCACGTCCAGATGCTCCAGTACCGGTGCGCCAAGTGGTTCGGCAGCGACGAGGAGATGTTCGAGTTCGCCCGGAGCGCGGCGGCGAAGGCGCCGGCCGCCAGCGGCCTGGCCCATCTGGTCGCGGCGGCCCACCTGGAGATGTGGCTGAAGCTGCCGGCCGGCGAGGACGCCGACCACCTCCGCGATCCCGAGGTGCTCGCCGAGCTGCGCGCCGCGGCCGACCATTCGGTGCGCCACCCGGAGCACGGCCGGTACCCGGGCTGGCCGCAGCCGCACAACAACTTCGCCATGTGCTTCGCGGTGGGCGGCGACCACGCCGCCGCGGCGGAGCGCTTCCAGGCGCTCGGTGACCTGGTCACCGAGCTCCCGTGGACGTATCTGGGCGATCCGGGGAGCGCGTTCACCCGGTGGCGGCGGACGGTGACGGACAGCCAGGGCTGAGCCCCGGACGGTATCCTCGGCGGGACTTGCAGCGGGGCCGGCCGGCTCCGGACGACGGGACGCCGAGGTGGGCCGATGGTGGGCGGGGCCGGCGGGCAGGCACGCGTGGCGGTGGTCGGCACCGGCCTGATCGGGGGGTCGGTGCTGTTCCGGCTCCGCGACGCCGGGCTCGACGTGGCCGGCTGGGACCCGGATCCGGCGACCCGGCGGCGGGTCCGCGAACAGGGGGTCAGCGCGCCGGACACCGTCGAGGAGGCGGTCGCCGGCCGGGACGTGGTGTTCCTCTGCGGCCCGCTGCCCACCCTGCCCGTGACGCTGGCCCGGGTGGCCGCGGCCACCGACGACCGCTGCGTGCTCACCGACGTGGGCAGCACCAAGGCCGAGGTGGCCACCGCCGCCGCCACGCAGGGGCTCGGGCACCGGTTCGTGCCCGGCCACCCGATGGCCGGCGCCGACCGGGCCGGTCTCGGCGCGGCCACCACCGGGCTGCTCGACGGGGCGGCGTGGGTGCTCTGCCCGGGGCCGACCGGAATGGCCGCGTTCCGCCGGCTCGCCGCGCTGCTCATCGACGTCTTCCACGCCCGGGTGGTACCGATGTCCGCCCCGGAGCACGACGACGCCGCCGCGCTCGCCTCGCACCTGCCCCACCTGCTCGCCGGCGCGCTGGCCGGGACGGTCCAGCGCTCGGCGCTGCGCGACGCGGTGCTCGCGCTCGCCGCCGGCAGCTTCTCCGACGGCACCCGGGTCGCCGGCGGCCCGCCCGAACGGACCGCGAACATGCTGCTCGGCAACCGGGAGCGGGTGCTGGCGGAGCTGGACGCGGTCCGGGCCTACCTCGACGACCTGGGCGAGGCGCTGCGGGCCGGCGACCTCGGGAAGCTGGCCGGCCGGCTGGCCGAGGGCCGCACCGCCCGGGCCGCGTTGCGCGGGCGCGCGTTCACCGCCCACCGGCGTGAGTTCCCGGCCGCCGCCGACCACGCCGGGGAGCTGGCCTACCTGCGGGAGCTGGGCGCGGCCGGCGGCCACCTGACCGGCTGCCGGGTGGCGGGCGGCGCGGTCACCTACACGGCGCACCTTCCGGCCACCCCGCCACTAGGCTGAGGAACATGGCGGACGCACCGGTCGTGGCGGTACGCGGCGAGGCGTACCGGGAGGTGCCCCCCGAGCTGGCCCGGTTCACGGTGACCGCGACCGCGCGGGACCGCGACCGGGAGACCACGCTGACCCGGTTGGCCGAGCGGACCGCCGCCGTGCGGGTGCTGCTCGACGCGGCCGAGCCGGCCGTGGAGCGGCGGGAGACCGGCCAGCTGCGGGTCTGGCCGGAGACGAAGCGCTCGGGTGAGCGGGTGGTGGCCTACCACGGCAGCGTCACCACCACGGTCACCGTTGTCGACTTCACCGCGCTCGGCGAGCTGATGCTCCGCCTGGCCGACCAGGAGCAGGTCGAGGTGGCCGGTCCGTGGTGGTCGCTGCGGGCGGACAGCCCGGCGTACCGGGAGGCCCGGCACGCCGCGATCGCGGACGCCCTGGCCCGCGCCCGGGAATACGCCGAAGCGCTCGGCGCCCGGGTGACCGCCCTGCTGGAGCTGGCCGACACCGGCCTGGCCACCGCCCCGCCGATGATGGCGAAGGCGGGCTTCGGCCGGGCCGGGGAGACCGCCCCCGAGCTGGAGCTGGATCCGCAGCCGCAGCCGGTGCAGGCGGCCGTCGAGGCCCGGTTCACCATCAGCGAACCGGTGCTCGGCTGATGCCGCCCGCGCAGGTGCTCCCGCTCGACGAGCTGGTGGACCGGGCCCGGGCCCTCGCCGCGGACGGCCCGCGGCAGCTGCTCGGCATCGCCGGGGCGCCCGGGGCGGGCAAGTCCACGCTGGCCGAGCGGCTCGTGGCCGAGGTCGGTCCGGCCGCCCGGCTGGTGCCGATGGACGGCTTCCACCTGGCCCAGGCGGAGCTGGTCCGGCTGGGCCGGGACGGGCGCAAGGGCGCGCCGGACACGTTCGACGTGAACGGCTTCGTCTCCGTCCTGCGCCGGCTGCGCCGGTTGGAGCCGACCTCGGTGTGGGCGCCGGCGTTCCGCCGCGACCTGGAGGAGCCGGTCGCCGGGGCCATCGAGGTGCCGCCCGAGGTGCGGCTGGTGGTGACCGAGGGCAACTACCTGCTGCTGCGCGACGACCCGTGGGAGGAGGTGCGCACGCTGCTGCACCAGATCTGGTTCCTCGACCTCGACGCGGAGCTGCGGGTGCGCCGGCTCACCGCCCGGCACGAGGCGTACGGGAAGTCGCCGGAGCAGGCCCGCGCCTGGGCGCTCGGCAGCGACGAGGCGAACGCCCGGCTGGTCGCCGGCACGGCGGGGCACGCCGACCTGGTGGTCCGGCTAGCCGACCCGCTGCCGGGGTGACGGCACGGCCCGGCGCAGCAGCCGGGCCACCACCGCCCGCTCGCGGATGAACTCGGCCGCCTCCGGATAGCCGCTGTGGTTGTGGATCGGCGGGTCGGCCACCTCGCCCCCGGTGGGGTGCAGCGCCTCCGGGTCGACCACCGGCACGTCCCGTTCCCCTGCGCTGACCTGCCAGCCCAGCGGATCGGTGTCGCGCCAGAAGTTGGTCCAGGTGACGTGGCCGCCGGGCCAGGTGAGCGCCCGGGCCAGGGTGCGCAGCCGCTCCGGGCCGAAGTACGCGGGGAAGATCCGGCCGTAGAGCCGGGTGAGCTGGCAGCCGTAGGAGAAGAACCAGATCCGTCGCCGCCAGCGGCGGGGCAGCTGGAGCAGCATGGCGGCGCAGATGACGGTGCCCTGGCTGTGCCCGGAGAGGATCACCCCGTCCATCCGGTCCGGGTGGTGCGGGGGGAGCGCGAGCAGCCCGGCGACCCGGGTCTGGAGCTCCGGCACGGCGCGCTCGGCATAGCTGGGCGGGGCGAGCGGGTGCGCGGCACGGGGCCAGAAGGTGCCGACGTCCCAGATGACGCCGACCGAGCGGCGCACCGTGTCGGTGCGGTAGACCAGCAGCCCGAGCGCGCTCATCACCACAGGCAGCCAGCCGAGCACGGTGTCGCCCTGGTCGGCCGCCCAGTGGATGACGGCCTGCCAGCCGGAGGGGGCGAGCGGGCTGGGCCGCCTCTGGGAGAGCGCGGCCGCGCAGCAGAGCGTCACCAGCACCACGGAGACGGTCGCGTAGCAGCCGACCAGGCGGATCGCGTGCTCGCCGACCAGCCGGTGCAGCGCGCGGAACGTGCTGACGTCGCGGCAGCGGCGCAGGTCGTGCGGCGAGAGGCCGGCGCCGTCGGCGGTGAGCGCGGCGTACTCGGCCCGGCGCAGCGACTGGAGCAGCACGCCCGCCCGGACCAGCAGCGCGAGCAGGGCGACCAGGCCGATCACGCAGGCCAGCCCGGCCCAGAAGACGGCGAGCGGGGGCACCACCCGGCTCTGGCCGCTCGGGTCGGCCCGGCTGTCCAGCCGGTCGCTGACCCAGTAGAGCAGGCCGGCGCAGTAGGCGACCGCCGTCATCCAGCCGAAGCCGGCGATGAGCGCCGGGCCACGCCCGCCCCAGGCCAGGTCGGTGTACGCGCCGAGCGGCTGCACCGGCACGGCCGGCCGGGTCCGCGGCAGCAGCAGGCCGGTCAGGGCGACCGCGACGGCCGGCACGGCGAGCATCCAGGTGTTCAGCCCCTGCGGTGCGGGAGGCAGGCCGGGCAGGCCGCGCTCGGTCCAGGCCACCCCGAGCGGCAGCAGCACGCTGCCGGCCACCGGGCCGAACAGCGCCCGCGGCCCGGAGCGGTTCACCGCGCCGATGGTGACCAGCAGCAGCAGTTGGTACGTGGCCAGCCAGGCGACCGCCGTGTCGTACCCGGGCAGCGACCGGTCGGTCCGGCAGCCGGCGATGCCCGGGTCGGCCACGCACCCGGTGGGCGGCCGGTACGCGGACAGCGGCCGGCCGGCCGGACCGTCGGGCAGCAGCAGGAGGGTGAACGTCCCGGCCAGCCCCAGCCCGGTGAGCAGCGCCACGGCGGCGCTCCACCGGCCGAGCGGGGTGGCGCCCTGCCGCCGGGTCAGCCAGGGTCGGCCCAGGGCGACCACGGCGATCGCCACCACGGCCGTGAGCATGCCGACGGTGGCCCAGGCGACCGCGGCCCGCGGCCCGCGCGGCGGGTCCATGATGATCACCGCGGCCACCGGCACCGCCGCCGCGACCACCGCCCCGGTGCACAGGTGCAGCACGGCCGCCCGGCGCAGTTGCCCCTCGCCGTTCCAGAAGGTCGGGTCCTGGAGCGGGTTCTCCAGCGGCTGCGGCCGTTCGGCCGGCGAGCCGTCCTCGCCGGGGTGCGGTTCGGCGGGCATCTCCGCCTCGTACTGGTAGGTGCGCCAGGCGACGAGGCCGAGACCGGCCAGCAGGAGCAGCGGCAGCAGCAACCCCACGGCGAGCGCCCGGGTGTCCTTGCGCCACCACTGGTTGCCGAGGAACTCCCACGGGCCGGGGAGGTGGCCGAGGCAGTCCGGGCCGACGCACTGCCAGCCGATCAGGTCCACGCCGATCCCGGTCGCTGTGATCACCAGGGTGCCGGTGAGGCTCAGGCAGAACAGCCGGATGAGCCAGGCCGTGATCCCGGAGCGGCTGGCCCAGCGTTCCCGGTCCGGGTCCGCCGGGATGCCGGTGCGGGCGTAGAGCGCCACGTTGGCCAGGGTGAAGGGGAGCAGCAGCGTCCACAGGGCCCGCTCGACGTCGCGCCGGGTCCGCGCGCCGGAGGTCAACTGCCCCCAGCTGTACGCCTCGACCGTGATCGGGTCGTCCCGGCCGGCGGTGCTGGCGCGGTAGAAGCCGGTGACGGCACCGCCGGCGACCAGCCCGGGCTGCGCGCCGTCACCGCCGGGACCGGGGCGCAGCCCGAGCAGTTGGTCGGGCGGGGTGTTCGACACCCCGTGCACCCGCAGTTCGAGCACCCGTTCCATCGCGCCCCCTGGGTGAACCGGTCACTACCCAGGGTGCACCCTCGGTGCGGAATCCGCACCCGGTCGGAGGGTCGTTTCAGCAGCTCAGAGGGTCTGTTCCAGGTCGCGGACCGGACGGGCGGGGTTACCCAGGGCCACCACATTGGGGGATAGGTCCCGGGTCACCACGGCGCCCGCGCCGACCACCGTGTTCTCCCCGATGGTCACGCCGGCCAGCACGATGACCCCGCCACCGAGCCAGACGTTGTCGCCGATGGTGATCGGCTCGGCCGCCTCCCACTTGTCCCGCCGGGCCGCCGGGTCGACCGGGTGGGTGGCGGTGAGCAGCTGCACGTTGGGTCCGATCTGGACGTCGGCGCCGATGGTGATCCGGGCGACGTCCAGGAACACCGCGTTGAAGTTGACGAAGCAGCGCGGACCGAGGTGGGTCTGGTGGCCGTAGTCGCAGTGGAACGGTGGCCGGACCCAGGTGTCCTCGCCGACCGAGCCGAGCAGGTCGCGCAGGGCGGCGAGGCGCCCCTCGGGGTCGTCGGCGGAGCTGCGGTTGAAGCGCTCGCTGAGCCGGGCGGCCCGGTCCAGGTCGGCGATGATCTCGGGGTCGTCGGCGATGTAGGGCTCGCCGGCGAGCATGCGGTCCTTCATGGCGCTCACCCCGGGGATCATGCCGGGCGCGGCGGTGGATGCGGTACCGGTTCCGTCGGATTGGCGACTTCCGATTGCATACGCGGTATGCAATTCTGGCAGTCCGCGTCGATGTACTCCCATCGATAAAGACGCTTGACGAAGGAGGAACGTTGCGCCGAAACCGAAGAAGAATCGCCGGCCTCGGCCTCACCCTGGGGCTGGCGCTGGGCGTGCCCCTGCCGGCCTCAGCCGCCCCGCCGGCAGCCCCGGACGGCACCCCCGCCGCGGCGCCACGCGCCGGCAACCCGGTCACCGTCACCCTGATCACCGGCGACCGGGTCACCGTCACCGCCGGCGGCCAGGCGGCGGTCCGCCCCGGCGCCGGACGCGCTGCCCCTGGTGCGGGCCGGCCGGGTCGACCGGCGGCTGTTCGACGTCACCGGACTGGCCGCGGCCGGCTACGACGACGCCCGGCGGGACACGCTGCCGCTGCTGGTGTCGTACCGACCGGGGTCGGCCCGACGGGCGGCGGCCCCGGTGGCCGGCACCCGGGTGACCCGCGACCTGCCGGCGATCCGCGGCGCGGCGCTGGTCGCCACGAAGGCCGACGCCGGCGCGGTCTGGAGCGCGGTCCGGGCGGACCGGGCCGGCGCCCGGGTCGACGCGGCGGGGGATGTCGACCGGATCTGGCTGGACGGCCGGCGGCGGGTGACGCTGGACCACAGCGTGCCGCAGATCGGCGCCCCCACCGCGTGGGCCGCCGGCTTCACCGGCAAGGGGGTCAGCGTCGCGGTGCTCGACACCGGCGTCGACCTCAGCCACCCGGACCTGGCCGGCAAGGTCGCCGACGCGCGCAACTTCAGCGAGGCGGCCGAGTCGGACGACATGGTCGGGCACGGCACCCACGTCGCCTCGATCATCGCGGGCAGCGGGGCCGCCTCCGGCGGGAAGTACCGGGGCGTCGCCCCCGACGCCACCCTGCTCTCCGGCAAGGTCTGCGAGAACCAGGGCTGCACCGAGTCGGCCATCCTCGCCGGCATGCAGTGGGCCGCGGCCGAGAAGCACGCCACCGTGGTCAACATGAGCCTCAGTGGCACGGACTTCCCCGAGGTCGACCCGCTGGAGCAGGCCGTCGAGACGCTGACCGCGCAGACCGGCACGCTCTTCGTGGTTGCCGCCGGCAACGACGGCGCCGACGGCTCGGTCGGCTCGCCGGCCACCGCCGACGCCGCGCTGGCGGTCGGCGCGGTCGACCGGGACGATGCCCTGGCCGACTTCTCCAGCCGCGGGCCTCGGGTCGACGGCGGGCTCAAGCCCGACATCACCGCCCCCGGCGTCGAGATCGTGGCCGCCCGGGCCGCCAACGGCGCCATCGGCGACCCGGTGGGAGAGAAGTACGTCTCCCTCTCCGGCACCTCGATGGCCACCCCGCATGTGGCCGGCGCGGCGGCGCTGCTCGCCCAGCAGCACCCCGGCTGGACGGCGGGGCGGTACAAGGCCACCCTGATGGCCTCGGCGAGGCCGCACCCCGACCAGACGGCGTTCCAGCAGGGCGCGGGACGGGTCGACGTGGCGCACGCGATCACCGAGCAGGTGACCAGCGAACCGCCGAGCGTCTCGTTCGGGGTGGCGGCCTGGCCGCACGGCGACGACCAGCCGACCGCCCGCACGGTCACCTACCGCAACGGCGGGACCGCCCCGCTCACCCTCGACCTCACCACCGAGGTCACCGGCCCGGACGGACGCTCCGCCCCGGCCGGCATGTTCACCCTCGGCACGTCCCGGCTCACCGTGCCGGCCGGCGGGACGGCCCAGGTCACCGTCACCGCGGACACCCGGCTCGGCGGCCTGGACGGCTACTGGACCGGCCGGCTGGTCGCCCGCGCGGGCGAGGCGACCGCGGTGACCCCGCTGGCGGTGAACCGCGAGGTGGAGAGCTACGACCTGACCGTCGCGCACCGGGACCGGGCCGGCGCGCTCACCGGTGACTACTTCACCACCGTGGTCGGTCTGGACGGCGTCGTCTACCGGGACGTCTTCGATCCCGACGGCGAGGCCCGGATCCGCCTGCCGAAGGGCCGGTACGGCGTGAACAGCCTGATCTACCGGCCGGGCGACGAGGGCTGGACCGAGGTGTCCATGCTGGCCCAGCCCGAGCTGGTGGTGAGCGGCGACCAGCGGCTCACCATCGACGCCCGGCGGGCGAAGCCGGTCCGGTCCACCGTGCCGCAGCGTGGCGCGGCGCCGCTGCTGATCGACCTCTCGGCCAACTGGTCCACCGAGGAGTTCTTCTACGGGTTCGCGCTCTGGGCGTCCAGCTTCGACGGCCTCTACAGTGCCCAGCTCGGGCGCAGCGTCTCCGACTCGCTCTTCGTCGGCGCCCTGGCCAGCCAGTGGGCCGAGCCCACGGCGCCGGAACGCAGCCCGTACTTCTACGCCGTCAACGAGCTGTTCCCGGGCCGGATGCCGACCGGGTTCGTCCGGCACTACCGGCCGGCCGACCTGGCCACCGTGACGCACCGGTTCGCGGCCGGCTACGCGGGGCTGGAGAACGAGCGGATCGTCTTCCCGGACTCCGACTACAACATCGGCGGCTCGGCGATCGTCGTGCCCGTTCCGGTGCCCGGCAGGCGGGTCGAGCACTACAGCACGGCCCGTACCCGCTGGAGTTCCGAACTGGGCTTCGGCCAGCGGGGCGAGGACGGCTGGCTGGAGGTGCGGGCGGTGCTGGAGTCGGTGCCCACCCGGTACCGGGCCGGCCGGACCTACCGGGAGGACTGGAACAGCGGGCCGTACGGGCCGTCCTTCCCGCAGCCGCGCTGGCCGGAGCAGGGCATCACGCGCAACGGCGACACCCTCGTCGTCGCCCTGCCGGTGCACAGCGACGCCGCCGGCCACCCCGGGGGCTCGCTCAACGACACCGAACGGACCGCCCTCTACCGCAACGGGAAGCTGCTCGCCGAGCAGGCCGCTGCGGGGTACGGCGAGTTCCAGGTGCCGCCGGGCGCGGCGAGCTACCGGCTGGAGACCTCGGCCACCCGGGGCTTCACCGACCTGAGCACCGAGGTGTCGGCGAGCTGGACGTTCCGCTCCAGGCGCGTCCCGGGTGACGACTGGGTGCGGCTGCCCGCCATGGCGGTCCGCTTCGCCCCGCCGCTGGCCGTGGACAACAGCGCCCCGGCCGGCCGGACCTTCACCATTCCGGTGACGGTGCAGCGGCAGCCCGGCGCGCCGGCCGCCCCGGTCGCGGCGCTCACCGTCGACGTCTCGTACGACGGCGGGAAGACCTGGCGCAAGGCGGCCCTGCACAAGCAGGGCGCGGGCTGGGCGGCCACGGTCCGGCACCCGGCCGGCCCCGGCTACGTCTCGTTGCGGGCCGCCGCCCGGGACGGCGCCGGCAACACGGTCACCCAGCGGATCATCCAGGCGTACCGCCTGCGGTGAACCCGGTCGTCCGGGCCCGCGACGGGCCGGACGGCGGACGGGCCGGGGCCTCGCGCCCCGGCCCGCTCCGCGTCGTCAGTCGTTGGCGTGCAGCGCCGCGTTCAGCTCGATGCCCCGGCCGGTGCGCGGCTTCGCCTCCAGCGCGCCGGTCACCGAGTTGCGCCAGAACAGCAGGCCGTCCACCCCGGACAGCTCGCGGGCCTTGACCACCCGGCCGTCCGGGAGGCTGATCTTGGAGGCGGCGGTGATGTAGCAGCCGGCCTCCACCACGCAGTCGTCGCCGAGGGTGATGCCCACCCCGGCGTTCGCGCCCACCAGGCTCCGCTCGCCGATGCGCACCTTCTCGGTGCCGCCGCCGGAGAGGGTGCCCATGATCGACGCGCCGCCGCCGATGTCGGAGCCGTCGCCGACCACCACGCCCTGCACGATCCGCCCCTCGACCATCGAGGTGCCCAGCGTGCCGGCGTTGAAGTTGACGAAGCCCTCGTGCATCACGGTGGTGCCGGCGGCCAGGTGCGCGCCGAGCCGGACCCGGTCGGCGTCGGCGATCCGCACGCCGGCGGGGACCACGTAGTCGGTCATTCGGGGGAACTTGTCCACCCCGTGGACGCTCAGGTGGCGGCCGGCGGCCCGCTCGATGACCCGCAGCTCGTCGACCCGCTCCGGCGGGCACGGCCCGGCCGAGGTCCAGGCCACGTTGGCCAGCTTGCCGAAGATGCCGTCGAGGTTCAGCTCGTTGGGCCGCACCAGGCGGTGGGAGAGCAGGTGCAACCGGAGGTACGCGTCGGCGGCGTCCTTGATCGGGTCGTCCAGCGAGCCGACCACGGTGACCACCTGGACCGTACGGAGGCCGGGCAGCGCCCGCTCGCCGATCGCGCCGGGCGGCAGGTCGAGCACGTCGGCCTGGTCCTCCCCGGGGACCAGCGGCAGCTCGCCGAGCCCCAGCTTGCCGGTCGGGTACCAGGTGTCCAGCACCTGGTCTTCAGCGGTGATCGTGGCCAGGCCGATGCCCCAGGCAGACTGTGCGGTCGTCACGAAAATGACGGTACCGTGCCACACATGCAGAACCCGTTGACCCCCGAGGTCTTGGCCGATCCGGTGGCGCTGACCCGCGCGCTGGTCGACATCGAGTCCGTCTCCCTCAACGAGAAGGCGATCGCCGACTGCGTCGAGGAGGTGCTGCGGGGCGTGCCCCACCTCACCACCTACCGGCACTCCAACACGGTGATGGCGCGTACCGACCTGGGCCGGGCGCAGCGGGTGGTGCTCGCCGGCCACCTGGACACCGTCCCGCTGAACGACAACTTCCCGTCGACCATGCGCGGCGACCTGATGTACGGCTGCGGCACCTCCGACATGAAGTCCGGCGTGGCCTTCGCGCTGCACCTGGCGGTGACCCTGCCCGACCCGCGCTACGACGTCACCTACTTCTTCTACGAGGCCGAGGAGATCGAGTCCCGCTACAACGGCCTCACCCTGGTCTCCGAGGCGCACCCGGAGTGGCTGGAGGCCGACTTCGCGGTGCTGCTGGAGCCGACGTACGGGATCGTCGAGGCGGGCTGCCAGGGCACCATGCGGGCGATCGTCACCACCCACGGCGAGCGGGCCCACGCGGCCCGGTCCTGGCACGGGGTGAACGCCATCCACGGCGCCGGCGAGGTGCTGCGCAGGCTGACCACGTACGAGGCACGCCGGGTGACCATCGAGGGCTGTGACTACCGCGAGGGCCTGAACGCGGTGCGGATCACCGGCGGGGTGGCGGGCAACGTCATCCCGGACCGCTGCGACATCGAGATCAACTACCGGTACGCCCCGGACCGTGACCCGGCCGCGGCCGAGGCGCACCTGCGCGAGGTGTTCGCCGGCTTCGACCTGGCGGTCACCGACGCGGCGGCCGGCGCGGCCCCGGGCCTGGACAACCCGCCGGCGCAGGAGTTCCTGGCCGCGGTCGGCGCGGCCCCGATCGGCAAGTTGGGCTGGACGGACGTGGCCCGGTTCGCGGCCATGGGCATCCCGGCGCTGAACTTCGGTCCCGGCGACCCCAACCTGGCCCATCACAAGGACGAGCACGTCGAGCTGACCAAGATCCGCGACGGCGCGGCCACCCTGCACCGCTGGCTCGCCTCGTCCTGAGAGCACGACCGGGGGCCCGCGTCGCTGACGCGGACCCCCGGATCGGCCGGCCGGACCGTCAGACGGTGGTGGTCAGCGGCGTGTCCGTCTCGGTGCTTTCGCCGGTGAGGTCGGTGTGGGCTTCCATCATCCGGGCGCGGCGGCGCTCGGCCACCACGTCACGGATCCGCCGCTGCATCTGCCGGCGGATCCGGATCATCTCGCTGTTGCTGATCAACGCTGGCTCCTCCCCCGAAGGCGCGTCGCCGGGGCATACCCGGTATGTGAATAGTAAGACGTACGAGCGAGCCATTTAGTTGCCCATGATCACGAAGAATTTCTCCGGGTCGCCCGCCTCCGCACCGCGCCGCCCCGCCTCCACTACGGTGGCCCCATGAGCCAGAGCAACGGAGGGCCGGCCGGCCGCGGGCTGAGCGGGGAACGGCACCGGGGCGCCGTCACGCTGCGCAACCGGGCCATCCCGACCAGCACCGCCGACCAGCGGCTGCTCGACTCCCGGGGCCGGGGCGACTGGAAGACCAAGGACGCCTGGCGGGCGCTGCGCATCCTGTCCGAGTTCGTCGAGGGCTTCGACACCCTCGCCGACCTGCCGGCCGCGGTCAGCGTCTTCGGCTCGGCCCGGAGCAAGCCGGAGAGCCCCGAGTGCCGGCTGGCCGAGGAGCTGGGCGGCGCGCTGGCCCGGGCCGGCTACGCGGTGATCACCGGCGGCGGGCCGGGCGTGATGGAGGCGGCCAACCGGGGCGCCGGCCAGGCGGGCGGGCTCTCCGTGGGGCTGGGCATCGAGTTGCCGTTCGAGCAGGGCCTCAACGACTGGGTCGACCTGGCCATCGACTTCCGCTACTTCTTCGCCCGCAAGACCATGTTCGTCAAGTACGCCCAGGCCTTCGTGGTGCTGCCCGGCGGCTTCGGCACCATGGACGAGCTCTTCGAGGCGCTCACCCTGGTGCAGACCGGCAAGGTGACCCGCTTCCCGGTGGTGCTGATGGGCGTCGACTACTGGCGGGGCCTGCTCGACTGGCTGCGGGACAGCATGGCCGCCGAGGGCAAGATCGGCCCGACCGACCTGGACCTGATCTGCCTCACCGACGACGTCAACGAGGCGGTCCGGCACATCGTGGAGGCCGAGGCGGTGCTCTCCGCCGAGCAGGAGGCGGTCCGCGAGGAGGCGGTCGCCCGGGTCGCCGCCGACCAGCGGGCCGCCGCCGAGGCCGCCCCCGAAGGACCGGCGGAGCAGGGCTGACCATGGCCAACATCTGCGTGTTCTGCGCGTCCTCGCGCACCCTCGACGCCCGCTGGCTGGACCTGGCCACCGAGACCGGCGCGGCGCTGGCCCGGCGCGGGCACACGCTGGTCAGCGGCGGCGGGTGCGTGGGGATGATGGGCGCGGTGGCCGACGGGGCGCGGGCCGCGGGCGGCCGGACCCTCGGTGTCATCCCGCAGGCCCTGGTCGATCTGGAGGTCGCCGACCTGGCCTCCGACGAGCTGCTGGTCACCGACGGGATGGCCAGCCGCAAGACCCTGATGATCGACAAGTCGGACGCGTTCGTCGCCCTGCCCGGCGGTCTCGGCACCCTGGACGAGCTCTTCGAGGTCTGGACGACCGCCACCCTGGCCATGCACGCCAAGCCGATGGTGCTGGTCGACGCCGGCGGCTTCTACCGCCCGCTCCTCGACTGGCTGCGCACCCTGGCCGGCCAGCACTTCCTCAAGCCCGCCGGCCTCGACCTCCTCCTGGTGGCGGACACGGTCCCCCAGGCCCTCGACCTCCTGGACGCCCGCCTGGCCTGACCCGCGCCCGCCGCTGTCGATCATGAGGTTGGCGCCGTGGTCGATTTCCCTGGCTGCCGCCATCCTCATGATCGACGTGAGCTGGGGGTGCGGGGGCGGGCGGCAGGTTTCCGGGTGTCGTACCGGCGTGGTGGGATGTCGGTGATGCAGGCGTACCGGTTGGTGCGCCGGCCCGGTGGGGTGGGGACGGGGGTCTCCCGCGCCGCCGGGGCGGGGCAGGGGGGTGGTCGGTCCGGTGGGCCGGCCGAGACGGAGCCGCGATCCGGGGGGTCCGCGGGCGATGCCGCGTACCCGCCGCCGCACCGGCCGGATCCGGTGCAGGCCGAGGTCGTCGCGCACACCGACGGGCCCATGCTGGTCGTCGGCGGCCCCGGCACCGGCAAGACCCGCACCCTGGTCGAGGCGGTCGCCGCCCGGGTGGCCGAGGGCGTCGACCCGGAGCACGTCCTGGTGCTCACCTTCGGCCGGCGGGGCGCCACCGAACTGCGCCACCGGATCGAGGCGCGGATCGCCGGCGACGGCCACCGCGTGGTCCGCGAGCCGCTGGTCCGCACCTTCCCGGCGTACGCCTTCGGGCTGCTCCGCCGGGCCGCCGCCGAGCGCGGCGAACCCTCACCCCGGCTGCTCACCGGCCCCGAGCAGGATCTGATCATCCGCGAGCTGCTCGACGTGGTGGGCGAGGAGCCGGCGGACGACCCGGTCGGGTGGCCGGAGGACCTGCTCCCGGCGCTGCGTACCCGGGCCTTCGCCCAGCAGCTCCGCGACCTGCTGATGCGCGCCGCCGAGCGGGGCGTCGGCCCGGTCGAACTGGCCCGGCTGGGGGAGAAGCTGGGCCGCGCCGACTGGCCGGCCGCCGCCCGCTTCCTCCGCGAGTACGTGGCCGTCCTCGCCCTCCGCGACGTGAGCAACCGGGGCTCGATCGCGTACGACCCGGCCGAGCTGGTCCGGGCTGCCACCGGCATGCTCCTCGACGACCCGGCGCTGCTGGCCGCCGAGCGCCGACGGCTGGCCCACGTCTACGTCGACGAGCTGGCCGACACCGACCCCGCCCAGCTCGACCTGCTCGCCGTCGTGGCCGGCAACGGCAAGTCCCTGGTCGCCTTCGCCGACCCGGACTCCTCCACGTACGCCTTCCGCGGCGCCGACCCGGCCGGGGTGACCACCTTCCCGCACCGGTTCCGCACCGCCTCCGGCGCGCCGGCGGCCCAGGTCACGCTGACCACCTCCTACCGGGCCGGCCCGGAGCTGCTGGCGGCGACCGCCCGGCTGGCCCGCCGGCTGCGCGGCCCGGCGGCG